>JAIFLS010000203.1 GCA_020048935.1 bacterium
GGGACCCAAAATTTAGAGGCGCGACAGGCGAGCTACCTACGACACCCCGCGCGAAGTTGGCCGGGGGGCGTGGTCAAGATTCCGGTGCGGCAATATGGGACCCTAATTTGCAGCCAGCCCCCGGCACCGACGCCACGACCGCCAGCAGCCCCAGGAGCCCGCAGGACGCGCCGCAGCCCTTCACCCACCCCAGCGCACAGCCAACACATAGACAGCGCAGCCAGCGACGAGCAGGAAGCCGGAGAGGTGGAAGCAGGACGCCACCAGCCCAGCCCCCTTCACCCCAGCCACCCAACACCCGAGGCGATGAACACCGACGCTGGCATCCCGCCACCGATGCACCGAGCCTTGCACCAGCCAGAGACGACCGGCATTGGCACCCAGGCGGCAGCGATCCGCCACCGATCCGCCCAGCCGCACGGCACCGGCACCGGCACCGGCAGGCGGCACCCAGCCCGAAGCCGACCAGCTACAGCCACCAGACCCCGCAGACGCCCACCGGCACCCCCGCCAGAAAAACGCGTAGGATGCTCTAGAACGCATCGCAGCCCCGCCGCGAACAAAGACACGCACCGAAGCCAGCCAAAGCCAGACGGCGGCAGCAGGCGACGGATTTCGGGCGGTGCGTGTGTTCTTTCTGTACTCTTTCTAAATCAGCGCGTGTATGCTTTCCGGCTTCGTGTATTCTTTATGGTGTTTGTTCTCGCAGTCAAAGCAGGGGCAAACAGGCGCAAAGTGTAATATGACAGAAACCGCAAAAAGGCACAAAAAAGGCCGAATCCCTAAGGAATCCGACCTGTTTTCACGGTTTTGAGTGGTAGAAGTGCACGGGCTCGAACCGTGGACCCGCTGATTAAGAGTCAGCTGCTCTACCAACTGAGCTACACTTCCAGAAATCCCCACCATGAAATAAATGGAGCGAGCGAAGGGATTCGAACCCTCGACGTCCACCTTGGCAAGGTGGAGCTCTACCACTGAGCTACGCTCGCTTTATCATTTCAAAAACGTCCGTGTAATTTAACGGATGCCGCGGGAATTGCAAACTTTTTTTTCAAAAACCACGAATACCCGAAAATATGGGCGAGGCGGGACTCGAACCCGCAAGCCGTGAGGCACAAGATCCTAAGTCTTGCGTGTCTGCCAATTTCACCACTCGCCCGAAAACCGCTATGAAAGGCAATACTGTTTAATCCATGGGGATATGTTATCGCTTCCCACATTGATGATCGCCATCTCGCGCCGGGCGTTCTCCGGAGAGTCGGACGCATGCGCGGCATTGACCATGATGTTACTGCCGAATTCGCGCCGCACCGAGCCCGGCCGCGCCTTGCTCGGATCGGTTGTCCCGAGGATGTCGCGGATCTTGGCGACCGCGTCAATCCCCTCGTAGACGAGCGCCAGGCATTCCTCGTGGCCGGCCGTGCCCTTGTCCTCTTCCAGCACCTTGGATGGACGGTGCCCGGTCATGAATTCGACAATCGCCTCGAACTGCCACTTCGCGAAGATGCCCCCGAGATTCTCGCACAAGGTCTTGCATTCCTCTGCCGGCACGTCGAACCCGAATTCACGGCTCAATGCCGCCGCCGCGCGGTCGGTTCCGATATCCTTGAATTTCCGGCTCAACGCCTCCACCACCGGACCGTAGAACTGCTCGGCCTGGGCAACGGTCATCTTGAACTTCTTGATGCCCACAATCCGCAGGCCGGCTCCGGACAGCACGTCAATGATGCTGCCTGTGCGCAGGCTCGGCACCCGGAAGTTGTCGGGCTTGAGCATCACCAGGGTCCGCTCGAAATTCCCTTCCGGGTAAACGGCGGAGGATTGCACGATACCTCCGTCGCTTTGCGTATAGCGCATCCAGATGGAAAGCGTCTTCTTGGCGCGCTCCACCGTCGGGCCCACCAGCACGGCGGGTTCGAAATAGCGCACGGTCCCGTCACTATCCTCGACGTATTCGCCATACGTCTCGCGTACCGTCTCGCCGCATTCCGCGCGTACACGCGCCGGCCCGGTCACGCGCCAGATCTTCGCGATCGCGTCGATCCCCTCGAAGAGCAGCAGCAGCACCCGGTGCGGTTTGCCGGTCAGGGGATTCGTTCCGAAGGATTTGAGAATGTAGTCCGCAATCAGCCTGTTCACCTCGGGCACCCCGTCGGCGGCATGGCGAATGGAATGCGCGTACTCCTCGATAAGCGCGGGCGACGGGTTGAAAAGCCGCGCACCGACAAAGTTGAGGTCCGTACGTGCCAGATAGCGCGCGATGACCCCGCCGGTTCTCGACTTGGCCAGCGTGTGCGGGGTTACCATTACAAATGCAAGCTCTCGTTTCATCAATAAACCTTCGTATTCTTTTTTCTCCCGTTTTCCGCCCCGGAACCCACTTTCCCGGTTAATAACGGAAACACCTGCCATCGGCAATATAAAACGGTGCAGGATGATAGCCAGAACCAAAGTCATGTGTCCACATCATTCGTCATGATGATCGCGGCGACATTCACCCGCACCCTGCGAGTCCTGTGTATATTTTATTGTTTAATTGACAATCAAATGGGCTGGTGATATAAGTCGCGGCTCTTTTAATTGTTTTCGAGGGTATTCAATATGGCTGCTAAGAAGATGAAGGTGTCCAAGCCCGCTCCTGTCGCGAAGTCCGCGGCACCCAAGGCAAAATCGGGGCAGAAGCGTGAGTCGGTAAACAAGGTTGTCGCGGCGAAAAAGCCGGCTAAGGCGCCTGCTAAGACGGTTAGATCGGCTGAATCGTCATCCAAGCCTGTGCAATCGAAGCCAAAGGTATCGGCGGTTAAAGAGCCGGCGGCAAAACCGCTATCGAAATCAACTGCATCCGCCAAGATTGTTGCGAAAACGACACCGCCGGTTGCGTCAGCCCCGGTAAAAGCCAAGCCACCGGTCAAGGCGGCTGTCGTGACGCCTTCGAAATCGGCCAAGGGGGGCAAGCCCGCAGCGGTTGCTGCGGTTCCGGCGCCCGTGGGCAATGTCCATGAGACGGCGTCCACCATCAGTACCGGTGGCGAGGATGGAACGCGCACGTTCTCGACGATTATGCAAGGCCATGCCGCCATCGCCAAAGGGATCGAGGCTCGCAAGGCAGCGGCCAAGGCGAAGAACCTGGCGCGTTTTCCCCGATTGGCGGTTCCCCGTACCAAGCCAACCAAGAAGCTGACGGCAGTCCAGTCGAAATCCTATGAGCAGATGTTGTTGCGCCTGCGCGACGAATTGAGTCGCCAGATGGCTTTCCTGCGCGGTGCCTCGCTGACCCGTTCGGATGAAGTCAATCCCGAGGAAGACGGGTCGGACGCCTTTGAGCGTCAACTCGCCCTGAAGCTGGCGTCCAATGAGGGCGACGCCATTTTCGAGATCGACGAGGCCCTGCAGCGCATCAAGGACGGCGTCTATGCGATCTGCCAGGATTGCGGTTGTATCATCAATTCGGCACGACTGAAGGCGTTGCCGTTCGTGCGCCGCTGCGTCGAGTGCAAGCGGGTTGCCGAGAAGAAACGCACAGCGGACGACCGCCGCTATTTCTAAACCGGCGGGGGGATTGATCCGCCGCGGAATGCAAGAAGGTTTATGCTACCGCTGCTTTTAGGCATCGCGATCACGCTGCTTGACCAGGTAACGAAGGTCCTGGTCGATAAGAATTTCGATTTGTACGACTCGATTCCGATTGTGCCGGGACTGTTTGACCTCCGCTACATCCGCAATACCGGTGCGGCCTGGGGCCTCTTTGCCGGCGGGCAATTCTGGCTGGCGATGCTTTCCGTGGCCGTGCTGCTGGCGCTGGTCATCTTCCGGCGTTCCTTCTTCGCGGACGGATTGACGGATCGCGTCGCCTTCGGTCTGATCATCGGAGGCATTATCGGCAATTTCATCGACCGGGTAAGGTTGGAATACGTGATCGATTTCATGGATTTCCATTGGCGCGGTCATCATTTCCCCGCCTTCAATGTGGCCGATGCCTCGATCTGCTGTGGCGTGGCGCTCTATATGGTCGCGCAGATCCTCATGGCGCGCCGCCGCCAGCGGCATGAAAGTGAATGCGCGGGAGTGCCGCGGTGACCGCGGTTGCCGGGCGTGCGCTGCATGTGCTGGTGGGCCCGACGGCGTCGGGCAAGAGCGCGGTCGCGCAGCTCATGGCCGAGCAAAGCGGGGCCGCCGTGCTTTCGGCGGATTCCATGCTGGTCTACCGGGGAATGGATATTGGCACGGCCAAGCCCGATCAGGATGCTCGTCAACGGGTAGATTACCTGGGTGTTGATCTGGCTGACCCCTGTGATTCCTTCAGTGTGTGGGCCTATCGCGAAGCCGTAGCAGCGCAACTGGCCGGGTTGCCGCCCGAAAGGGAAGTCCTGGTCGCGGGGGGGAGCGGACTTTACGTCAAGGCGTTGACGATGGGACTGGCGGCGGCGGGTGCGGCTCCTGAAACCCGTGCCCGGTGGGAGGCTCTGTTTGCCGACCAAGGGGTGGAGGGGTTGCAGCAGGCCTTGCGGCAGCGGGACGCCGAGGGGCTGGCCGGCCTGAGCGATCCGCTGAATCCGCGGCGTCTGATCCGGGCGCTTGAACGGCACGAGGCTGGCGGCGAAACGGCAGAAGAAGCCTCGTTGTGGTGCGGTGCGGCGACAGGCCCGATCGTGGCCGGATTGTGGATGGAGCCAGCGTTGCTGAACAAGCGGATTGAACAAAGGGTCGAGACCATGTATGCTGCCGGCCTTCTTGAGGAAGTGATCGGGCTGCTGGCCGATCCGCGAGGGCTTTCGGAAACCGCGCGGCAGGCGATCGGCTATGCCGAGGCGATTGCCGTGATCGAGGGGCGCAGCAGCCGGGAAGAGGCGATGGCGGTGACGGCGGCACGTACCCGGCGGCTGGCCAAGCGGCAGCGCACCTGGTTCCGGCACCAGGCGCAAGTGGAATGGATCGAGGTGCAGCCGGGCGAACCCCTGGAGTCCGTGGCGCACCGGGTGCGGGCGGTATGGAGAACACATGGCAGTGCAAGCATGGCATGAGGAGAACGAGGCTGGCGGAGGTGGCGGACTGGCGGACCCCGGCTACAAGTGCGGTAGTAGTGTATGCCGTGTCTGCGATATGCCGGCCCAGATCCGTCCGCGCGAGGCTGTTGCGCAGTTCGGTGTCGAGAATGTCAGCGATGACGTGCTGCTGGCACTGCTGCTGCGTGCTGGGATCAAGGGCATCAACGTGGTGGACCTGGCCAAGGGATTGCTGCGGCGATATGCATCCTTGAGCGCGATTGCCGAGACATCGGTGGCCGATCTGGCGAGCGTCAAGGGGATGGGTCCCGTCAAGGCGCAGATGCTGAAGGCGGCGCTGGAGCTGGGGCGCCGCCTGGGGTCGGAGATGCAGCCCGCCCGCGTCAAGATCACGACCCCGGCCGATGTCTACCGGTTGCTGCGTCATCAGGCAGTCACGCTCGGCCGCGAGATGTTCTGGGTGCTGCTGGTGAATGCCAAGAACGTTTTGATCTGTCAGCCGGTGGATGTGACCGCCGGCATCCTGGATGCCAGCCTTGTGCATCCGCGTGAGGTGTTCCGCGAGGCGATCCGGTCCGCGGCGGCGGCCGTTGTGCTCGTGCACAACCACCCGTCCGGCGACCCGTCGCCGTCCAGCGAGGATCTGAAGATCACCCGCCAGTTGATCGAGGCGGGGCGGATTATCGATATAAAAGTCCTGGATCATGTAATCCTGGGGCGCAGTGGAGCGACAAGTGAGGACGGGTACCTGAGTCTGCGGGAATCCGGGTTAGTCGCTTTTTGATAAGGGATCCCACCGGGCTTGCCCCGGTGGTGAAGTAAGTTGAGTTGGGGACTTTAGGAGGTAAGGGCGACACAATGTAGCTAGAGATGAGTCGCCCCCCCCGGGGTGCCGGGCGAAAATGAGTGGGTAACAGCATAAAAATAGAAGCGAACATCCAACAACCAACGCCCAAGTTGGTGAGTCTTTACTTGGATGTTGGGCGTTGGTTGTTGGATGTTGGGCGTTGAAACAAATTGAAGTTATAGCTAAGGAGACGATGATGGGTATAAAGGCACTGCCGTTTGATGAGGCGACGATACGGGCGATCATGCAGGAAACGCCCACGCCGTTCTATGTGTATGACGAGAAGGCGATCCGTGCCAATGCCCGGGCGTTGAAGCAGGCGTTTGCCTGGAATCCGGGATTCCGTGAGTATTTTGCGGTCAAGGCGACCCCGAACCCCTATATCATGAAACTGCTCAAGGCCGCGGGATTCGGCGCGGATTGCAGTTCGGGCCCCGAATTGACGCTGGCGCAACGGGTCGGTTTGCGCGGTGATGAGATCATGTTCACCTCGAACGATACCCCCGCCTCCGAATACAAACTGGCCCGTGAACTTGGCGCGATCATCAATCTGGACGACGTTTCCCATATTGATTACCTTGACCGCCATGTCGGACTGCCCGATCTGGTCTGCTTCCGCTACAATCCGGGAAAACTGCGCGAGGGCAATGCCATCATCGGTCACCCCGAGGAGGCCAAGTACGGCTTTACGCGGGAACAGTTGTTCGAGGGATACCGCAAGTTGCGCGATCGCGGCGTGAAGCGTTTCGGGCTGCACACGATGGTGGCCTCGAACGAACTCAATGGCGATTATTTCGTCGAGACCGCCCGGATGTTGTTTGAATTGGTGAATGCGATAAACGCGGAGGTTGGAATCACGTTTGAGTTCGTGAACCTGGGCGGGGGTATCGGTATTCCTTATCGTCCCGAGCAGAAACCGGTCGATCTGCAGGCCGTGGGGCAGGGGATCCGCGCCTGCTACGAGGAGATGATCGTCAAGCCGGGGCTTGCCCCGCTGAAGCTGGCGCTGGAATGTGGACGCATGGTGACCGGTCCCTACGGCTTCCTAGTCTCGACCGTGCGGCATCTGAAGCATACCTACAAGGATTACGTCGGCCTGGATGCCTGCATGGCCGACCTGATGCGTCCGGGCATGTACGGCGCCTACCACCACATCACCGTGCTGGGCAAGGAGAATGCCGCCTGCGATCATCGCTACGACGTGACCGGTTCGCTCTGCGAGAACAACGACAAGTTCGCGATCGACCGCATGCTGCCCGAGGTCGCGCCCGGCGAACTGGTCGTGATCCATGATGCGGGTGCGCACGGCCACGCGATGGGGTTCAACTATAACGGAAAGCTGCGGCCGGCCGAGCTGCTGATGCGGGCGGATGGCAGCATCGCGAAAATCCGGCGCAAGGAAACCGAGGCGGATCTGTTCGCCACGCTCGACTTCGGAGGGCTCGCCGGTTTTCAAACGTCCTGATTAGCCCCGAAAAGATTCTACACAGTTACCCGAAGGTGCAGTTGGTGGGGCGGGACTGGTAGGACCGCAGCTGCGTTGTAAGCCGGGCGCGGACGGTCCGGCGGCCCGTCCCTACCAATTGCGCTGTGGTGTTTGTCTTGCCGGCTCAGCGACCATCGGATTCGGCCTGCGAGTTGATCCACAGGTCTATTTCGCCATTGGGAAAGGGTTTGACTGTTGATTCCTGCTGAAGCCTTCGCGCGTTTTCCGCTTGTTCTATGGCGGTTTGAATCTGGCCAGCGGCGGCCAGGGCCTGCGCCTGATGAAACAGGATCTTGATGCGAAGTCCCGGTACGGGCACTTCCCGATCAAGGCTTTCCTGTGCTTTCGTGAAAAAATGGCTGGATTCAAGGTGAAAACCGGTGGTTAAAAGATACAGCCCCCAATCGTGATAACTGGACGCTCCCGGATTCTGTTCAAGCGCGTCTTGCAACCATTTTCCGGCTTCCTGCCCTTGACCGGCCTGCATTAGACAAATGCCCAGGCGCTGCATGAGCCATGGCTCCGAACGTTGCATCAACGCAAGGCGGTAGAAGGTGATCGCGCGTTGTGGGTTCTCGAGCCCGGCGAATGCATCGCCGAGAGCCGCCAACGTCAGGCGGTCGGATAAGGCCTGCTTGCTCCACGCCGGCAGCAACAGGGACACCACCTCCTGGTGACGCCCCAGCTTGTTTAGCGCCGCCCCGTGATTCGTCAGCGCCTGATCATAACCGGGTTGCAGATCAAGTGCCCTCTGGTAGGCCGCGCATGCCTCCTCGTAGGCACCGATACGGGCAAGGCTGTTTCCAAGGTTGAATTGCACATAGGCAGAATGGGGGGATGTGATGGAAATCCGTCGGAAAAGCGTGATGCTGTTCTTCCAGTGCGGGCTGACGGCGTGGCTGTATGCGACCATGATAACGCCTGCAACCAGGACCGCCGCCGCACTGAAAAGCCGCTGCCGATCGGCTGATTCGTTCCTGATCATCCGGAGGAAAAGCAGCGTGCCGCAGGCGGTCAGCCCCAACGAGGGCAGGTATAGGAACCGGTCTGCATACAGGACATCGCCGAATGACCCCAGATAAAACACCGGTATCAGGACGGTTGGAAACCATAGCAGGCAGAAGTATTCCATTTTCCATCGTTGACGCCATAGCAGCAGGGCAACGCCCCCGAAGGCAAGGGTTGCAAGTGCGCCGGTGAGAAATGCAACGCTGAACATGGAGTCCAAAAATAATTCCCCATGATGAGGATTAACAGGTAGAAGCCCGAAGTTCACCCCTAGATAACGACTGAACACCATCGGAATACTCAGCAAACGCTGTGACCATGTGCCGAAAACAGCTGGCGCAATAGCCGAGCCCAGAATCCATGCACGCAGTCCGAAATAGAGTGCCGTCGCGCCCGTCAGCAGCCCGACAAAAATCGCCGTGGCGCGGCGGTCGGGCCGCTGTCCCCGAGGATGCAGAATAAACAAAAGGACGGACAAGGGGATAAACGTGATTGCCGTCTCTTTACTAAGCAACGCCAGGCTATATGCACATACGGACAAAACGGCTGGTCTTGACGATTTCAAGCGGCCCGTCATCCATTGCTGCAGGAAGACAAGCGCAATCAGGTAGGCCAGGCCACAAACAAGATCGGTGCGGCCGGAAATCCAGACGACGTTTTCAACACGGGCTGGATGGATTGCCCACAGGACGGCTGTCAGCAAAGCCGCCCAGTATGTACCGGTGATTCCCAGCAATAGGAAATACGCGGCCACAGAAGCCGCCGCATGAAGCGAAAGATTGGTCAGATGGTAACCGAATGGTTTTAATCCCCATGCGGCGTAATCCAAGCTGTAGGAGAGGCTGATCAACGGCCGGTAGAAGCTGCGCGTTGTGTCTTCGTCATTCTGTCCGATTTGCCAGAAGTGCCGGAAGAATACCGAATACCAAGGCGCACCGTCGGTCATTGATCGGTTCTCGATAATAAGGCCGTGATCATCCCAGGCAAACCCGTATTTCAGGCTTTGACCAAAGGCAAGGAAAACCATCCCGCAAAGCAAGCAAACCGCCGCCATGTTAATCAGCATCCGATGTTGATGCCTGTGCCGCCCTGAATCCGCCACGCTAAAGTTCCATCCAGCTTATGACCTTATAACGTGTTGCACGACTGCTGCCGATTCTATCCTTCAGCGAAACATCGTAATGGAAGTCAAAGGTACCGCCTGCGTGAATCTCGCGGCCAAATACGGCCCCCATTATAGCCGAAGTTCCCAGCAGATTGACTTTCGCATTCGGTGCCATGATCACCAGCGCCTTCGGGTTATTGGCCTGGCAATCGATGGTAAGGCAGTTGGCGGTTCCATAAAGCTGAAGATTAAACGGATCGCCACCGGTATTCAAATCTCCCTTGATATTAGCATCCCCGTTCAGGAAAATCTTCATGACGATGGTCTTTCCCGCGGTCGGAGACAGGGTCAGGGATTGCGGGGTGTTGATACCGAATGCTCCTTGAACATACATGCTCAGTTCCCCGTAGCCGGTAATCGTCAATGAATTACAGGAGACCGACGGCGTACCGATGTAGGTGTTGCCGCTTATGTTGATCGTGGTGCTACCCGCCAGGGCTGCATGTGTCATATGGGTCTGTGGCGGTGCTACATAACCAATACTCTCCGGCCATTCGGGATCCACTGTAAGCGAACCGGACCAGAAGGAGGATGGTGCCGTCGCTGTCGAGCGAATGGCGGCATCACCCGCCACCCAGGCGGCACCGCCGCCGGTAAAGGCATCCGTCGAGTACCCCATGGATCCGACATCACATTCCGCAAGCGGGGGTTGCGATGCGTAGGTCCCCAATCTGGCATCATAGGCATCACAGTAGGGTGTGCCTTGTATTTTAAGATATTCCTTCGCCAACATGCCGAAATCAAGCCAGCCGGAAGGACGATTGAGCTCCAGCCCCACTTGTACGGTACGCGTGATAGTATCACTGAGTCGCGGGATATCAACGGTGCCTGTCGATGTGATGATCAGCGTACTCCGATTGGCCAGAACGCTGTAGGTGGACGGATGGCGTGCAGATGGCCGAGTCGGCAGGGCCGTACTGGCAAGGGATCTCGTGTTGCCGCCTGGACTGCTCCAGGATACCCAGGTTCCAGCGCTGCTGACCAGATCACGATTGAATTCCTGCATGGCGACTTCCACGCCAGACTCGGCGCTGAGCAGCGCCTGCATCCATGCTCGGGAATGTTCACCTATACGCATCTCTGTCTGAATGAACCCCACGGATGAAGCCACAACGGCGGTCACAACCACAATCAATATAAGCCCCATGACGAGCACGGACCCGCGGTCCTGCTTTCGCCCACGATGATTCCTACCAACGAATCGTTTCATGGTTGCTCCTATTGTAGACGGTTCCGCAAGAATATTCTTGTAGTCAATTGATCTGTATACTGATTTCGCAAAACGGTCGTAACGGCGCACAGCGTAAAGTCCAGGCTTTGCGCATCCGCCGGCGTGGTGGTGGCAACTCCGTTTTTGTCATAGAGCTTGAACGCAATCGAATTAACCCCGCCTGCCACCTCGCCGTAGGTGCCGTTATCCCATCGCATGATCTTATCCCCCGTCTTGTAAAAAAACATGTAGGTGTCGCCGCCAGGGGTCTTGCGTGTAAAAAACACGAAGGATGACGGATTGTAGGAAATGATGCTCTTTGCAGGCAGCAGGTCGCGAGTCATGACATTGGCCGAGTGTCTAAGATTTCGGCTCATTTCGGCATAGGCAATACTACCAGAGGCCGCATAGGAAAGACTTAGGAACGTGGTCATAGCCAAGGCGATGGCGGTTGCCCCCAATGCGGAGGCAAGCAGCACCTCCACCAGCGTAAACCCGCCCTTGCGGTGCCGATTCCGGACTCCCTTGCATGTTACCGATGGAATCATTTCCCGACTCCTTGGCTATAAACGATGCTGGATAATACATTTGTCGTGCGCCCGCCGTTGCGTTCCTGCCAGGAGACTTCAACCGAGACTGAATAAACTGCGGTGCCTGGATGGAATGTGGCATAGGGTTCGCGGTACACGGTGACCTCGCCTCCGGGCAACCGGCTGATCTCGGGATTTTGCGTCGTGGTGATGACGTTTGTTGCCGGCATTGCTTCAATCGCGGATTGCCCCAACGCCCTGATTTTTTCGATTTCACTCAGGGCAACAAAGCTTGATCGTGTATATTCCCGCATGGGGCGGGCCATGCCGAAAGTCTGCGTCAGCAAAGCAAACAAAGCTGCTGCACTGCCCACGGTCAGTACCATGCCGACCATGATTTCAACCAGTGTAAACCCTTGACGAAGCGTTCTCATGCGATCCTCATGTTTTGGCTTCCTTGATATTCAAACCAAATCCAAAACCTGCCACGTACACGACAACTGATGTACTCGTCCATCACTTACTGGATTAAATAATACAGCCTCAGGTGTGTTTTGTCCAGATTTTCCTTATATTATTTAATCGCACCGCGCATATTCCTCTGCTAGATATGAAAGCGACAAAGGGATTGTCATGAAACGAAACCAAAAACACCTCATTGATGGAGTGTACGTGCTGCTTGTTGGCGGTCTTCTGCTGTTGATGGTGCATGTTGCCCTGCGAGGTTCCCTGTACACGTTCCGCGCTCCGGTGCTTACGATGGTGGTTCACGACGGCGTCGGCATCGCCAAAGTCAATAGCCGGGAGCGGCTAAGGTTCTCGTTGCCGACTCCACATCAGGATTACCGGCCAGGGCTTTATGTCTTCCATCCCGATGGCCCCACACAACGATTTCGCTCGGTTAGCTTTCGTGACGCCCGAACGCAGGGCCCGATGCAAACAGTATTCTCCGCGGAGGCACCATGGCGGGGACGGACACCGTCAGACGGTTGGCTATTCAGGGAAGGCCGTGGCTTGATGCACCGTGGTCGCCTGGGCACACGTGGAACCTTGTTGCTGGACGTGCCGGAATCAGCCGATTTCGAATTGGAGGTTGCCTTTGCGAATCTAAAGGATGCATCAGCCGATTTCGAATTGGAGGTTGCCTTTGCGAATCTAAAGGATGCCGGTATTCTGTGTGGTACAGTTGGTCCCGAAAGCGGGATCGCTGTTGTTCTGCGTCCGCTGGAAAACGACCTGCTGGTTTTTCCGATGGAGGCCGGTCGTCCAGGTGCCCTGCTAGGGATTGCACCGCTCGAAACGCTGTGTTTATTTTCTGAATTACAAAAGCTCGGTGGTTTTCTCTCTGGAATGCTTGGAGGTGTTTGCGTGCTCGCCGGGGCACTGTGCCTGGTTTCCAGGCAGCAGCAGCGTGCGAATTCGTCACAACGGCTGCCGGATCACCGGGGAATGCCCTCCATGACGGATGACACCGCTGGCGCTCCGTCAAAAACCGGGGCCTTTATCGGACTGGCCATTTTTGTTTTCCTGGTGCTGGCTTTGGTTGCCCGTGCGGGACTGCATGGCGTTCCGCATATCACGGATGAAACCTCATATCTATTTCAGGCAAGAATTTTTGCAGAAGGCCACCTGCACGCCCCCTTGCCGCCGCATCCTGAGTTTTTCACTTACGAGCATGTGGTAAGAAAAGACGGATATTGGTTCAGCAAGTATCCGCCACTCTATCCCCTCCTGCTCGCCATTGGCGTACGGCTCGGTGTCCCCTGGTTGGTGAATCCCCTGCTGGGCGGTCTGCTGGTGCTGGTTATGCTCCTGTTGGCCAACGAACTTTTCCGCCCGCGCTGCGCTTGGTTTGCCGGGTTGCTGACCATCACATCTCCGTTCTTTGTGCTTATGAGTGCCAGCCTGATGGCGCACACGGCGGCCGCCCTTTTCCTGAGCCTGACGTGGTTTTGTGGAATCCGCCTGTCGCGTTACGGCCTTTATCGCGACGCGCTTGGCGGTGGATTGGCTCTGGCGGCGGCGGTCCTGGTCCGCTCATTCAGTGCGTTCTGCGTAGCGCTTCCGCTTGCCCTGGTGCTGTTGTGGGGATTATGGCATCGTCGCTTTGCCATGCGTTTTGCCAGTCAACTGCTTGTTTTCGGGCTTATCGCCCTGACCGGTGCCGCCCTGCTCATCGGCTGGAATCGAACGGTGGCAAACCTGGAGGGACTTCCGACGGATGTCTATACGGTGTACGATCCGAGCGACAGTCCGGGGTTCGGCGAGGATAAAGGGACGGGGCAGCGGATGACCTGGGGTTCCTGGGGGCACACCCCTGCAAAGGCGGTGAGATCGGTGACACAGTATGCGATGAACTTGAGTCATTTCCTTTTCGGCTGGCCACTGAACCTGTCGCTGTTGTTCCTGCCGGTGGCCTTTGTGTGGGGCGACAGAGGGTCGCGCCGGTGGTGCCTGATGCTACTATTGCCTTGGGCAGCCCTGCTTTGCGGGCACCTGTTTTACTGGGCGACTGAACACATCGGATACGGTCCCCGCTATTGGTTTGAAGGTCTTCCGGGGATCATTCTGGTTTCCGCCGCCGGACTGGATCGTTTGTTCCCCGTCAAATGGCCAGGGCCGGACCGGAAGAAATGGCCCGCGC
Organism: bacterium; assembly: GCA_020048935.1. Taxonomy (GTDB): domain Bacteria; phylum Verrucomicrobiota; class Kiritimatiellia; order UBA8416; family UBA8416; genus UBA8416. The sequence continues at coordinate 13,894 of JAIFLS010000203.1, forward strand.
TTGTTATTCCTGCATTGGCGTTGACGGTTCTGATCGGCTGGGCACTCACCTTTTATTTCCCCCCTCATTTTCGTGCCATCCATCATCGGCACTCTTACGGGAACGTTAGAATGCAGCAGGCAACAAAGCCGCTGGAAGGGTGCCCGGCGTTGGTTTTTGTACCTTCGGATTCGGAATTTTATTATGATGGACTTTTCCTGAATGACCCGTTTATGAATCAGGACCTGATTGTGGCGCGGGACCTGGGTGATCAGAATCAGCGTTTAATCGAACAATACCCGGCCGCTGTCATCTACAAATGGGACGGCAGGCGCTTGATGGAGCGGCGGTCGCTCTGAATGACGGTATGACGACCGTGTTATTCGTGAGGAGCAGTATGACAGGCGAAAATGGTTTGATGCGTGAGGAGTCCGGGCAGGTGCGCCCGATGGTGACTATTCTAATACCGGTCTACAATGAAGCAACGACGATCGAGCGGGTTTTGCTCGCGACCATCCGGGTGCTTGGCCAGGCAGCCATCCCCTTTGAAATCATGCTGCTTGACGATGGTAGTCGTGACTGGACCGAAGCGTTACGTGAGCGTGTCAACTCGATGGCGGAGGTGACCGTGCGCACGACTGAACCCCGACGCGGAAAGGGAATGGTAGTGGGGGAAGCACTGCCGCTGGTTAAAACACCGTTTGTCGCCGTAATGGATGGAGACGATGAGTATTCGGCGGGCGATCTGCCTGCGATTCTGGCCCCGCTGTTTGCCGGAACGGCGGACTGGGTTCTGGGGTCGCGTTACGGATATGGGCGCCCGCGTCCGCCGCAATACGTCCTGACCTATCTGGTCAACGTTCTGCTTAACCGCATTTTCCGAATGCTGTTCAGGGTGAAAACCTGTGATTTTCTCACCGGACTGTATGCCCTGAGAGTCGACCTGACCCGCGGTATCACCATCAC
>JAIFLS010000187.1 GCA_020048935.1 bacterium
TCTCGCTGTCCAAACGCCCGTCTAACCACGCTGCTTTTCAAGAAAGGCTTCGCCATGCACCTTCCCATGCGCAGCGGACGCCGGGGACGGCATCCCTCCCGGTTGACGGCACAAATAAAGGGAGCCTCCGGAGAGGCTCCCTCTATGAACAAGGAGAGAAGCTTACGCCTGGCCCCTGCGGCTTAGTACGAAAAGCCGGAATCAGGATTGATTGGCCGAGTTCTTTTGTTCCAGTAGGATGGCTTTTGCCTGCAATGAGCAAAAGCAAGAACCCATACACGGTCGTTCTCCGCCTCCTGTAGAATCGTGACAGCCGTCATGAGTAGCTTGACCTTATATCCGCGAACACTTCCGCTTTAGCACGGCCGGTGGCGGTTCCTTCACGTACCATTTTGAGGCGCCGCTGTATTTCGGATTCCTGCGCCGGGCTGAGATCGAGATCGGCGGGGTCATCCAGGCTCAAGATCAACTCGTGAGCCAGGCTTGCCCGTTCGCTTACCGATAACCCCATAACATCGTTTCGTACCTTTTCTACTGCAATCATGTGGACACTCTAGCCTGATTCCGATTCGCCGTCAATTACCTTCGAATCATTCGCTAGTGGTCGTGGTCCCGTGTGCCTGTCTCGCAACGGGAGGGACAGCGTCTCGCTGTCCAAACGCCCGTCTAACCACGCTGCTTTCAGAAAAGAGGCTTCGCCATGCACCTTCCCATGCGCAGCGGACGCCGAGGACGGCGTCCCTCCCAGCAGCGGACGCCGGGGACGGCGTCCCTCCCGGTTGACGGCAAAAAAAAGGGAGCCTCCGAAGAGGCTCCCTTTATCACACCAACGAGGAGCGGAACTTACGCCTGGACTTTGCGGCGGCGGGATTTCAAACATCTCCGCCATTTTTCGAGCCGATGATGGCAGAGCCGGTCACGATGCGATCGGATCAATGACCTGCAAGCGGGTTATCCAGGCGTAATCGGTTGTATTGTGTGTTGCCAAAGGCAAATGGTTGACAATAGCCGTTGCGGCGATTAAAGCATCCCCTAGGCTCATGCGTTGAACCTGGCGAAGTCGAATGGCCTCCTCAATCACGTCATCCGTTACCGGCAGAACCGGTAGCGAGTCAAATACGTCAATCAGGAGTTCACGTTCTGGCTCGGTCAGGCGATGGTAGCCAAGAACCTCGACACGCGTGATGGCCGAGACGGCGATCGGTTTTTCCCCCAGGAATTCTCTCAATGCCCCATGTTCCGGTCGGGCGGCATAGATGATGATGTTACTATCCAGCAGCATTTACGCCTCACGAAACGGTAATGACCGTTCGGCCCGCTGCTCTTTCTGCCAGGCAACAGGATCCGGAATGGCCGAGAGTTCGGAGGAAACACTGGCCAGCCTCGAAAGCAGTGCCACGCAGCGGTTTGATGTTCGATCCGGGGCCGTTATCCTGCCATCCTCCGGCAGAAGGGTAATCAACACAGGAATTTCAGCCCTCATATCGGAGGGCCGGTCATCCAGCCAGTCGAGGCGGTTGCCTCTCCTTATCCGGGCTCTGTAAGTAGCGATCATGGTCCTATACTATTCCTCTCGTCATCGTGTAGCAAGAAGATTTCCCCCGACAGAAGATTTCCAAGGCTTGCCGGATTGTGTAGGACAGGCACCTTGCCTGACCAGCCGAGCAAAGGTGGTTCGGCACCCGAAGGGCCTTTGCACCGGGCTTATGCTCCGTGCTGATGCTGCAAAGGTGGTTCGGCACCCGAAGGGCCTTTGCACCGGGCTTATGCTCCGTGCTGATGCTTCCGTCTTCGCTAAAGCTACGCCGGACAAGCGGCTGGTCGGGCAAGGTGCCACGACCTACTATTTGACGATCTTCTTCGCTCGCCGCTATTTCATTCCCATAGGGCAAAAAAAGGGAGCCTCCGAAGAGGCTCCCTTTATCACACCACGAGGAGCGGAACTTACGCCTGCACCTTGCGGCGACGGCGGGAAGCGGCCAGCGTGGCCACACCCAGCGCGAACAGCGCCATCGTCCCCGGCTCAGGAACAGGCTGGACCTGATAGGGCGAAAGCGCCACATCGTACGGTGACCCTGTAAGTGATGTAGTACCCGTATTCATGTTAAACACAGGGGGAGTAGGTTGAGCACCTGACCCGTCCCAATAATATGGAAGTGCTGCTACCACGGGGCCTGCATAATACTCTTCGAACGCAGAAGGTGCAGACGACTGAAATATGCGCGCGTAGATATTGCCAGTTTGATAGGAAGGAGGCAGGCCACTTCCATTATCAACAAATAATGCATCACCGCTATTCCAGTATGCATACTGGCCTGCTGCCCGATCAGAGTAATTTACTGAAAAACTCATGAGCAAAACTTCATTCCCCGTAAGGAAATCTGTTGTTCCCTCGTTTGCGAGAGAAATGGTCGCGTCAGGCGTCCAGATCAACTGCGCTATCGTAGACTGAGGCCTACTTACACCAGTAGGATCTAGCAGCGGTGTAGTGCCGCCTAAGTAGAAACCGCTAGAGATCCAATCTATTTGCAACGTCGCCATTGAAGAACTGGCAGTGATCATTATAATAGAAAGCAGAGAAAGCACCATTTTCATTTTCAACCCTTTTCTGTTCAACTTAGTTAATATGCTATAAAGCTTACAGACTATTCAAATATGGAGCAACTTCGGCCCAATCCAACGAACTCGCTGTACGGACCCAAAAGGCGCGTCCGGCTTGGATTGTGGGAGAACCCGCTGGCCATCCACCACTGAATGGCACAACAGGAAAACCTGCTGCTTGCCTGGAATAAATACCGTATTGCTGATTCTCTTCGTCCCATGTGTAAATCTGCTGTACATCAGGATTCGCTGCAAGTGTCGTATTCGTAAAAACAACATCCACAGGAAAAGAGTAGGCAACCAAATTCAAGCCGCTTAAGTTGTTTAGCACATTTGTTCCATAGTCGTTACTACTAGTAGGAACTTCTCCCATAAGTGTAATAGTATTCGTTGCTGCTGAAATTGGCGTCTTGACAAAAAAACCATCTCCTGGCAGCACGATGTTCGTGTATGACCCGCCCCAGACTGGCGTAGGCACAAAGGGTGGGGTTGACTGGTACGACGCAATCACATACCCAGGAGTAGGTGTTTTTGCTCTATCCCACAAATACACCTGGCTTCCATCAGATAATTGGTCACCTAACATATCTGCGATAGAAGCTCCGTCAAAGTTCAGCAACGGAGCCGACAGCATCGATAGTGAACCAGGAGTTAACGTCACGGAATAATACCCCACGACGTTTACGCTTGTAACGGTCTCGGACTGCGCCTGGGCCGTTCCCGCTGCGACGAATACGCCCGCAGCCATAATCAGCAGCATCTTTTTCATCTCTTCTTCTCCTCTTTTTGTTGGTGTGAACAACATTCGAAAAAAGCGTCTCCGAAGCCTTATTGCCTGAATCTGCCTTCTTCAACACTGCCTATACTACTCTACCGCATAACCAATATCAACTTTTTTTTTCAGCCCTTCTGCCGGCATCCCTGACCGCATCCCCATCGCCTAATCAGTCCTAAGGGTTTCCCTTAGTGTTTGAAGTGTACGCCTCCAGCCGGGGAATGTCAAACGGGATTTTCGCCTGCACCCGAAGTGCGGGGGCATCCATGTTTCACTGACTTGCTTCGCATCAGAGATTAGGGCGAAAGATTAGGGCGAAAGATTAAGGGAACAGCATTCAACCCTAATCTTTCGCCTTAATCGCGAATCAAGCCAAGTCGCCTGAGAAGCGTAATTGGCGAGGTCAATGAAACGGGGATGCGCCCCCCGAAGTGCGGGGGCGTGACATGACGATGACCCATCGGCGATTATTCCGCAGGAGGCAGTATGCCTTCCTCGACAAGCCGCGCGTCCTGTTCGGGCGTCAGCGGGATAGGCAAGGCTGGGGCGCCGGAACGGATCGCCTGCATGTTGTATTCCTGCAAATGCTTTTCAAGGACGGCCCCGTGCAGGTCCGGTATTACTTCCGCCCGGCGTTGCTCCTCCTCCAGCCGCAGTTGACGGCCCGGCGAGAGCACCCGCTCAACCGGACGCCGCCTGGCGGCTATTTCCGCGCGCCGCCCACCGGGGGTGGAAGCGAGCTGGGGAGCAGTCACCGCTGCCGCCGCAGCAGTCGCGACGAGCCCTCCCCCTCCGCCCATCTTGATCTCGACCTCGTGACCATCCTTCTTGACGACGGCGGTCTCGGCCTCGTAATCGGCACGCATCACCTCGTAGCCGTTCTCCGACTCACCTACAAACAGGAAATGGGATCCGGCGGTCTTCGCACCGGCAACCGTGAAGCCGACGCGGAGCCTGCCACCACTCTCGGTAATAGCGCACATCTTGAGATTGGCGGCGAACTCGGGGGGCGGCGCGGGCGGAACATCCTCCGGGCGAGGCGATGCCTCCTCGGCAGGGGCCGCACCGAACGGGCGGCGGCTGAGGATGACCTCGTAGCGATTGAATTCGGGGGGGGCGACCGTAGCCTGCGCCGGTGTCAGCGGCAACAAGGCCGGAAGCCCCACGCTCAACGCAACCCATAGCCGTCCGCGCAAAGAGGATAATTTTCTTTTCATCGCATGGGTACTATACCCCGGAACGAGTTGTTATTCAATCCCGAACATCCCGAAGCAGCGCCCGGATTTTTCAAGCACTCCCGGCAGCATTCCCTTGCGCAGCGGACGCCGAGGACGGCGTCCCTCCCGTGCAGCCCCTCCCGGCAGGCAACGCTTGATGCCGCTTGGGAGGGCGAGCGTCCTCGCGAGCCGCGCCCGTCTAACCACGCCCGGATTTTCAAGCAATCCCGGCAGCATTCCCTTGCGCAGCGGACGCCGAGGACGGCGTCCCTCCCGGCAGGCCCTCCCGACAGGCAACGCTGGTTGCCGCTTGGGAGGGCGAGCGTCCTCGCGAGCCGCGCCCGTCTAACTCCCGGCAGGCCCTCCCGTGCGGTCGCCGGGGACGGGCGTTACCATGGCAGCACATTCAGTTCGCCCTGGTATGGCCATTTGGCAGAGTCTTGAACCAGTTCCTTGCGCACGGGATTTTCGCGAATGTACAACCACTTCTCGTGATATTGCTGTGCGCCGCGCATTTGCGTGTCCCAGCAATCGCGTTGCCATAGCGGACGAAGGTCAGGCACCTGAATGGTGACCAGGCGCTTCCAGTACGCCACCCAGCGGGCAACGTTCCCGGCCCCTGATGCGGCAGGCGAACAGAACAGGTGAATGTGATCAGGCATGACCATGTACCGACCCACATGGTATGCGTCGGCCGCTTGAAAGGCAGCAATCAGGTGCGCGTGTATCGCGTCATTCGCCAGAACGGGACGCCGATCATGGGTACATACCGTCACATGAAGAATCACGGGGTGATTATGACGGGTGAGATTCGGCAGATGTACCGGATGCCGACGCGACGGTCGTTGGTTTTGCATGGCGGCAGGGTAGCGGGATTGCGTTTGGCGTTGCAAGCGAAAACAGATGGTTGAATAACGGTCAATTGCGTATTGTTCATCACGGTTGCTTGCCGCTTGGGAGGGCGAGCGTCCTCGCGAGCCGCGCCCGGCTAAACCGCACCCGGATTTTTCAAGCATTCCCGGCAGCAGCTCCCTTGCGCAGCGGACGCCGAGGACGGCGTCCCTCCCGTACAGCAGCGGCCGCCGGGGACGGCGGCCCTCCCCCTACAGCGTCATGTTGACGCCGCCGTAGGCGGAGAGACCGGCTGTGCCGTAGCCGTAGACCTGCTCGTACTCCTCGTCGAAGAGGTTGTCGATCCGCCCGAAGAGCGAGACGCGTTCGGTGACGCCCAGGCGGCCGGCCAGGTTGACGACCACCGCCGAATCCACCCG
>JAIFLS010000015.1 GCA_020048935.1 bacterium
CATAGCGCGAATCGCAGTAGGTACAGCGCAGGTTGCATCCCGCCAGCCGGATAAAGAAGCACCCCATGCCGGCATAGCTCGATTCCCCCTGCAGCGAGGTGAACACCTCGCAAATCTCAAGCGTCGGATCGTTCATGCGCGACACCCTACCGCGCTTCCCTTAGGTTGGCGAGCCGAATCCAAGAAAACAGGTCACTATATTGCCGGGCCCCTTAAAAACGTTAGCCCGTCATTTAGCGGGCAGGGCCTTACTTGACCACGCGGATCTCGTGCGCATGCTGCCGGAGGGCGAATTCAAATACAGCGCCCAGCTCGATCTGAAGATCGGGAAAGCCGGGGCTGGTCAGCACATCCACTTCGGTGAAAACCTTCCAGAAGACGTAGCGTTCGCCCTGCAGCCAGAAGATTTCCACCATGCAGGGGAACGGGGTCACGATCCAGTATTCCTTGATCCCGAAGCGCGCATACAGCTCAGCCGTGCGCTGCCCGGCGACACTATCTCCACCACCAATGCCGGCGGCCCTTCAATGTGACGGCGTATCTGGGACGGATCGCAAACAAGATCCGCTTCGCGTCAGATTCTCAGGCACCCATGACTTTGGTTCGTGGGGTTATCGCGCTGTTTCATTTTGTCATCCGCCGGGATATCGCCACGACCTGGCTGGCCAGGAACCAGGCAAAGCCGCACAGGACAACGGTCGGGCCGGTGGCCGTGCGGGCCCAGTCCTGGGCCGAGATCAGGAGGCCGGCCACGGCGGATGTGGTGCTGATCAGGATCGCCCACCAGAACATGGCCCCGGCCGAGCGGGCCAGGTTCCGGGCCGCCGCCGCCGGAACAATCAGCAGCGCGGTGACCAGCAGCACGCCCACGGCCCAGATGGACAGCATAACCACCAGCGCCACCAGTCCGGCAAAGGCGAACTGATAGACTGCCACACGGACGCCGTGCGCCTGCGCCACGACGGGATTCATCCCGACATAGAGCAGCCGGTTGTATCCCCATGCCTGAAAGCCCATGACCGCCACAAATAGAGCCGCCAGCGAGAAGATGCCGGCATCGCCGATGGTCAGGATGTCACCATAGAGAAATCGCTGGAGATCGCGGGCGACGCTCGCGTCGCGGCTGACGATGGCCAGTCCGAACGCCATGACACCCGCGAACACTACGCCGATCACGGTATCCGTCGAAAGCGCACTGCGCCGCTGCATGGCCGTGATGCCGAGACCCACAAACAGGCCGAAGAGCGGCATCGTCCATTGCGGACTGACTGCAAAGATCAGCCCGAGAGCCACACCCGCAAAGGCCGAGTGACTGATCGCATCGGCAAAAAACGCCATGCGGAAATTGATCAGCTGTACTCCCATAGCAGCGGTCATGGGTGCAATCAGGAGGAGTCCCAGGAGCGCCTGCTGCATGAAATGCGCCTGCATGCATTCGCACGGCAGAAGCCGACCAAGCCATGTGTAAAGCGATGCCAGTTCAATCATGGCCGTCCTCCTTGCATATGGCGCAGGAACAGGCCGCTTTCCCCGTCGGTAGCGCCCGCGCATCCGCGAGGCCCATGTGCATGCCGAAAACGGCGGCGAGGTGCTCCTGGGTCAGGACCTCGTGCGGCGGCCCTTCGGCGATCACGCAGCGGTTGAGCAGAATGACGTGCGTGGCGTGGTGGGTCACGGTCGCCAGATCATGGCTGACCATCAGTTGCGTGAAGCCCCGGTTCGCGGCGCAGGCGTTCAAGCAGTTCGCAGAAGAGTTGACCTCCCCGCACATCCACGCCAGAGGCGGGCTCGTCGAGCACGAGCAGGTCGGGGTCCTGCGCCAGAGCCAGGGCCAGTAGCACCCGTTGGAGTTCCCCGCCCGAGAGCACACCCAGCATACGGTTGCCCAGAGTCTCCCCCCGCACGTCCGCCAACAGCCCCTGCGCCCGCTCCAGATGCGCCCGCTTCGTACCCAGCCACAGCGGTCGCCGCTGCAATCCCATGACGAGAAAATCACGGACCGTCATGGGCAGTCCACGATCGAACTGAAGTCGCTGCGGCACATACCCGAGACGCGGGCACTTTCTCAGCCCGTCATGACCAAACCGAATGTTTCCCGCGAATGGAACCCATTGGGACCGACTACGGCGGTACATCCGCCACGCGGGGCCGCCGCCGTGACCCCCTCGAGGATCAAGACGCTGTTGATACGGACCGAGACGTCCTCGAAGGCCACCGCCACTGGGGCGTCTGTTGCTGGCTTAGCGTTATTCATCAGCACCTAACGTAACTTGGATCGTCTCGGCATTCTTTCGCATGACCTGCTCGTAATAGTCGAGCAGTGCGTTGTCCGGCCCCGAAGCCACCGGATCGAGCACGGCGGAGGGAATGCCGGATTCCCTGGCCAGGGTCTGACCAACCTTGGGCGAATACTGCGGCTCGGTGAAGATGGCTCCGGCCTTCTTCTCCCGAATCGTTTCCACCAGCTTCAGCATCTCGGCGGCAGACGGTTCCTGGCCGTGCGGCTGGGTGACAGCCACGATCTCCAGTCCGATATCGCGCGCCAGATAGTCGAATATTCCATGCGGCTGGACGATCCGGTTGTTCCTGAGCGTCTTGACCACAGCCGCCATCTCGTCGGCCAGCGCGTTCATGGCGGCGGCATAGGCCGTCGCGTTCTTGAAGTAAATGCCAGCCCCCTCGGGGTCAGCCTTCGAGAGCCCCGTCGCGATATTCCCTGCCAGCAATGCCGCCATGCGCGGGCTGGCGAATAGGTGCGGGTTGGCACCCTGATTATGGTGCTCATGGCCGCATGCCTGCCCGTGATCGCACCCATCGTCCGGTTCCTGCGCGAATTGCAGGAGATCCTTGATCCCTTGCGAGCTATCCACGACGCGCAGTTGTGGATTCGCCTTTTCTACCGGACCCCCGAGAAACTCCTCCAGCCCGAGACCGTTGACCACCAGCACTTCCGCGCGCGCCAGTTTGCGCATGTCCTGTGGTGTCAGCGAGTAGTGATGCGGACAGCCCAGCGAGGCTGGCATCATCAGCGCAACGCTCACCCCCTCGCGCCCCTGCACCACATTACGGGTAATCTGATAGATCGGAAAGGTTGTGCAGAGCACATCCGCTGCCGCCTGAGCAATCCCGCCAACGACCATTGCCCACACCACCATAACAACCAAGCGAGCCCGCTTCATATCAACCACCTGCTGCTGTCGCATTTATTCTGTTCGAGGGCAATCAGCATCCGTTATTGATAATTCGCTGTCAATAACATTAATGCGTCCATGCGATGCTACGTTCCGCAGAACGTGAAATAGGGAGACCCACCGGCGGGTGCTGGCGCTTGATAGTCCGGGCGTTCTCGCTGATGATTATAGGGGTCTTGCAAAGCATCCAGCAAGCCCTGCAGCGGTTTGTAGTCCTGCGCATCGCTTGCCGCGTTGAGCGCATCTTCGACACGGTGATTCCGCGGAATCACCGATGGCGTGGCCCGTTGCATCATGGACAACGATTCCGCGTCCGACTGCGGTTGCCTTTTGCGACGCGCCTCCCAGGAATGCCACCATACCAACAACGCTGGATCCTGTCCAAAATACGCGCCGGGCGTCTGGCGTGCATCCATCAGTGCCCGAAAGGTGTTGATGTAGTCCGCGCGGTTCGTCTTCATCCATGCCTGCAGTCCATCCACAAGCGCAGCGTCGCCCTCTTCCTTGTTGCCTAAACCCAATTTCCGACGCCATGATTGGCTCTTCAGATTTTCGAATAGCGGCTCAAAGCGCTCCAGGACATTCGTGGCCTTTTCAATTGCCTTGGGACGCTCCGGATGGATGAGCGGGAGAAGCGTCTCGGCAAAGCGCGATAGATTCCACAGGGCAATGGCCGGTTGGTTGCCAAAGGCATAACGGCCGTAGGTATCTATCGAGCTGAATACTGTTGCCGGATCATACGAATCCATGAATGCACAAGGACCATAGTCAATGGTTTCACCCGATAGCGCCATGTTGTCGGTATTCATCACGCCATGAATAAACCCGACATTCATCCATGCCGAAATCAATGCGACCTGGCGAGCCATGACCGCTTCCAGAAAATCCAGATAAGGGGTTGCGGAATCCTGCAGTTCGGGGAAATGGCGCTTTATGGTGTAGTCGGCAAGTGATTGCAATATATTGAAAGGTACCTACCCGGATATGGCTGGCGGCGATGCGCGTCAACACCGCTCCAGGGAGCTGTGTTTCGCGATAAACCTCTTCGCCGGTCGTGACGACGGCCAAACTGCGCGTGGTCGGAATGTTGAGAGCGTGCATCGCTTCGCTGATGATGTATTCACGCAACATCGGCCCGAGCGCCGCCTTTCCATCACCCCTGCGCGAATAGGGGGTTCGCCCAGAGCCCTTGAGTTGAACATCCCAGCGGCGCTTTGCAGAATCCAGATGCTCGCCGAGAATAATAGCGCGGCCATCACCCAGCATCGTGAATGAGCCGAACTGGTGACCGGCATACGCTTGCGCAAAAGGATCCGCACCTTTCGGAATCTGGCACCCGGCAAGCTCGGAGACCCCTTGCGGTGACGATAATAGCGCGGTATCCAGGCCTAATTCATCAGCCAATTTGGTATTCAGTATTGCGGGCCCCGGCTGCGGGACCTTTTCGGGCAGAACACGCGAAAATAGCGATGACGGCAATTGCGTGTACGTCTGATGGAAATTCCAATTCATTTCGTTTGCCCTTCCGCGTCCAGGCTGACCCCGATCAGCATGACGACGGGCTCGATTATGGCTCCAACACACTGCTTCTTATTGAAAATCTTTTATCATTAAACCGCGCGGGGCGATCGATGTCAACTGATTACCGCGATATTTGAGGAGGCGAGCACCATTATTGAGAAGTATTACCCCCGCAAAGTCATTCCGGCGAAGACTCAGTTCCTGCTGGAAGAGCTGCTCGATAGCGGCAAGGACGGTTGAATGACCGGATCCTGAACATCCAGACCATCGCGATGCTGGCGGCCAGCAGGGCGACAATCAGTTGATTGGCGGGCAGGTCGAGGGCGAGGGCGCCGTAGATTCCGGCGAGTGTGCAGACGACCGATATGCCGATGGACAAGGGCACGACCACCCGCAGGCGACGGCTTGCCAGCAGGGCGGCCGAGGGGGCGATTATCAGATAGGCGAAGACCAGCATGGCGCCCGCCACCCGCGCCGAGGCCGCCACGACCAGCGACAACGATGCAAAGTACACCAGTTCCCAGAACGCAACCGATATGCCCAGGATCCTGGCGGACTCGCGATCCAGGAAGGTGTAAAGAATAGGGCGACGGAACAACAGGAGCAGGATCACAACCGGCGCGAAAACGGTGAGGCCAATGGTCAGATCCGACAGGCGCGTAAGAATCAAGTCGCCATAGAGAAGCGCCTTGATTTCCTCAAGGCCCAGTCCGGCCTTGGAGACCAGCAGGATACTGAGGGCTCCTGCTGTCGAGAAGAGGACTCCCAGTATGGCCTCGCGCGGAAGCCTGCCATTCTCGTAGGGCCGCGAGAGCCCCAACCCGAAGGCCAGCGTCAGGACTGAAGAGGTCGCAAAGGTCGGAATCCCGAAAATCATCCCGCAGGCAATTCCCAGTGCGGCGGCCTCGGAGAGGGCGATGCCGATGAACACCATGCGCTTGAGGATGACATAGACACCCAGCGCGGAACAGATGGCGGAAATCATGACCCCGGCAATCAGCGACCAGGGGAAGAGCGTAAACAGGATATTGAGGTTTTCCATGATCTCAGAACCGTGCCTTTCCAATCGGCATGATGCTTGCCGTCCCGTCGTTGACCAGGCAAACCTCGCCTGCCATACCCTTGATCATTTCCAGTCCATGATGCACAAGCAGGACGGTGCGTCCCTCAACGTGGGCGGCATCGTGCAGCATCTTGAGCAGTTCACCCTGGGAACGATGGTCGAGTTCGGTGGTGGGCTCATCCATGATCAGGACGCTGGCACCCCCGGCCAATGCACGGGCGACCATGGTTTTCTGGCGCATACCGCCCGATAACTGATCAAACGTCTTGTGACGCTGTTCCGCCATGCCAAACCGTTCCAGCAGGCGCATGGCCTCATCGACACTCTGCCGGCGGTTGCTCCGCCCGTGCCAGCCCATTTTTCGGTAGGCCCCCATCAGGACGATATCGAGCACGGAAACCGGGTACAGGAGGTCAATGGCCTTCTGCTGCGAGACATATCCCGGCGGGCAGGCATCAAAGGGGGTTGAGATGGTGCCGGCAAGCGGCCGCATGAGCCCGAGGATGGCTCGCAGCAGCGTGGTCTTGCCGGCACCGTTGGGACCCACGAACGGCAGGAATATGCCATGCGGAAGCGACAAGTTCACATCGGCGAGAATCGTGTCGTTCCCGTAGCCGAGCGCAAGTTGCCTACACTCGATGATCGGCATGTTTCCTGACGTGTTTGCGGGCATTTTCCTCAGGCTCCTTTCAGTGGTTGGCAAACGCCGCGACGACGCTGTCCATCCAATTGAAATAGCCGTCCGCCGAGGCGTCGGTGGCATAGCTGCTGACAGCGGCCACCCTTGTGCCCGCCTGTTTCTCGATCAGCCTGGCGGGGCCTGCCGGATAGAAGGGCTCCTGCAGGACAAGCTTGACGTTCTGTGCTTTGGCGATCTCCACGACGCGCGCCAGATGGGCCGGACTGGGCGGAACCCCGGGCAGCGGCTCGAGCTGGGCCACGATGCGGAGTCCGAAACGATGGGCAAAATATACCCAGCTCTTGTGGAAGGTCATGACCGGCTTGCCCTTGTATGCGGCCATGGATCCTACCCAGCCACCGACAAACGCGGTCGCGCCTTTATCCGCAAGCAGCGAATCGAGCGTCCCTTCCTTGGCGGCTGTCCACAGGCTTTCCCCCCCCAGCTTCTGCACCAATGCTTCGCCGAACATGGCCTGATCCAGTCGCGCCAGAAACGCCTTCAGCGAGTCGTCATAATGCGCCGCGTTGGCGGCATCATTCGTTTTCAGGCGCTCTGCCAGTGCCGTCGCGATCTGGCGGGCATTGAGAGGATCAAGCATGTAGTGCGGATTGCCATCGGCGTGGACATCGCCCATGGCTCTGCTGGCCGTGGCGTCCGGCACATCCAGTACGTAGGCAATGTTCCGACCCGCGTCGAAGTGCCCGGGTTCACCTACTCGGATGCGGGCATTGCGCGACCCCTCGATCAGGAGCGGCTCCCAGCCGACTTCCAGATCCATGCCTATGCGGATCCAGAGATCCGCGTCGCGCGCCATGACCCGTCCGAACCTTGACGTGCTGGCCGCCGATCGCGGCGGCCAGTGATCCGAGTTCCGGTGTGGTCGCCACGACGTTCAACGGTCGGGAGGACGCCTTTGTAACCAGTCCGCCCAATAGCAGGGCAGCGATAAAACCAAATTTGTTCATCTTCATTTTTCTATCTTTCATGTTTCGTGTCTCATCAGAAGCTGTGGGCACCGTGGGCACCGAGCGAGAAGACCGCTTGTAGGAATACCTCCGTGATGTCCTCCTTGCTGTCTTCCAGATCGTACTCACCATGAGAGGCCTGCAAGCGCAGCCGTGAAAACTCGGTCAGGGTCCAATCCACCATGGCCGTGGCGCGATAGCTGTCGTCGAACGTCTCGCTGCCGCCGTCGGGCTTGGTGCTCGTATTGGTCAGCCCAAGGATCTCGCCACGAAGGCCGAGCCGCCAGCGGGGGGCAAAGCCGTAGATGCCCTGTAGGTAAAGGCCGTCCTGCTCCTCGACGAGCGAGTTGCCGATCAGGCCTGCTGCCGCCGGATTGTTATGCCCCACGAGGTCAATGTCCTTTTCGCGGGCCATGTAGCCGCCTTCCAACGTGAAGGCACCCTGCCCGTAGGCGCTCGGCGGGGTATATTTGTACACCATGTCAGCCCCCCAGAGTTTCGCCGAGATGCTCCTCCTGATGAATCCCGCGTGCACCGAAGAGACCGAATTCCATGGCGTGGTTCCCTTGCAGGTTCGGCGCGGTCTTGAGCCAGCCGACGAACACCCTCGGGCCATCTTCCTCCGGCAGTGCCCCGTCACCGTGATAAACAAAGGCGACCTCATTTTCGCCCTGCAATGCCTCGGCACCCAGTTTCAGGTAGAACGGGGTTGGCGCCAGCCACGAAAGCTGGATGCCCTTCTCATTCAAGCCGTGATCGCCCAGCAGCAAGGTCTGGATCATCGGGGCATCGGTGAAGTTCCATGAATGCGCATGCTGCGCGTTGAGGCGGCTATAGTCACTGAAGAACTTTCCGAGCTTGACCTGCAGGTCCCAAGGCAGGGCGGTAGTCAGGATCACGGCCTCTTCGAGTTCCGCGCCGTCCGGGTCAACCGCAGCAATCGCCCAGCCCTTGAAGTAGGGATCGACATCCGCCTGGAACATCAACTCCAGATGCCGCAGGTTGAATCCAGGCTCGAAACCGTGCTCATGTTCGTGGGCATGCTCCTCCTCGCCGCCATGGCTATGACCGAACCCGCGCAATTCCTCCATCACGTGCGCCGGCGGCTCATCGCCACTATACTGATAGTAAACACCATCAACCACCACCGAGATGTCGGGATTGAAGTTCTTGGCCGGTTTGCCGGCAGTGCCTTGGGCATTGGCGGAGAACGCCAGTGCGCCTG
>JAIFLS010000067.1 GCA_020048935.1 bacterium
ATTCGCATGATTTATGTCCTTGGTTTTATACTGCTGACAAGTGTCACCGTTTCACCGGCTTGCAAGTCGATCTTGACTAAACCGGGGACGATGCAGTCTATCTGCCGCTCCCGGTCGCCCTCGACAACGGGTGCTTCCAGATCGACCCGCACATGGCACGGTTCGCCTGCCAGACTTTGAATCCGAACCCATTGGGTAACGCCGCTCATGCGTTTCGCTGACACCAGGAAAGCACCCTCCGTACGTAGGTCGTGGAACTCTACATCCTGCCAGGTAGACGGCAGGGCCGGGAAGATGCGAATCGGCCCGTGTTCGTCTCTGGCAGGATCGCTCCAGCTCTGTATCAGCATGTCCTGAATGTTGTTGATCACGGATAATGTTGACTCGATGCAGGGGCTACCGCCACAACCCCAGAGCCCGTTGGGGGTGAACTCCGCGACCATCCGCAGCGTGCCGTCAAGAGCCTTGTCTCCGAGTCCCAGAGCGGCAGCAATCGGCACCGCATGGGTCTGCACCATGGCATGGAGCGGCTGGATTGCTCCGTCGTCCGAGCCCTCGCCATCGTGGACAAGGGCGTGCGACCGGAGGAGGACATCGGTCGATCCCTCTTGCTCGATATTGACCAGGAAAAGCGGATAGATCATCAGCAGGTGTGAAAGGTGACGGTGGTGGGCTTTGGCCGTCTGCTCGCTGCCCAACATGAAACCTTGTTCGTCAACGGGAAAGTCAATCGACGTCTCTATCGCTGCTTGCCATTTCGCAATCACCGGATCATCAATACGCAGGCGTTTACAGGCCTTCAAGAGGATATGACAACCCCACTTGAACAACGAGAGATCGAAGTTGGCGTCCTTCCAGACGCCGGTCTCAGGAGAATAGGTCGGCTCCAAATGGAGCCTGCCGTCATCGTCTGCATGCGCGATGTGCAGATAGAAGTTGACGGCGCGACGAAGCAAGGGGAAGACCGTCTCACGCAACATGGCGTCGTCCATGGAGAACCGGTACTGGCACCAGGCGTTCTGCAGCAGCCAGGGGAGACATCCCACACAATGGTAATAGCGCATATCACTGATGCGGCTGCCTGCCATATCCTCGGCAGTCGCCAGGTGAAGATAAGCCGAATCATCACGCCACGCCTCGGGATAGACTGCAGCAATCATGTTGTCCATGCCCGCGTGCAGACAGTTCACGATCTCCTCGCCCTGCTCCAGGCGGTTTGCCGCATAGACGCCCCAGTGGGCCGACTGGGTATTCCAGTCATTGGTCGTGTAGGGCCATGGCCCGCCCTGGGCCCACAGTCCGGCGGTGTCAACGTAGCTGCGCCCAGTCCTGCTGGTGCAGCCATAGCGATAGATCGTCTGCCAGTACAGCGACTCCAATGCCTTGTCGGGAATATGCACGTAGCTCCGCGGATAATACGCATGCCACCACGCGCGATGCACCTCGAGCCAGGCTTGCCGGTCCTTCTCGAGAAAGGCATTGACGTTCGCACGTGCCTCTCTGGCGGCCGACGCTTCCGGATAGCTCTTGGTGATGGACACAATGTGCGTAAGGGTCTTTTCCCGCAGGTTTACACCCCAGGCCGTGGCGTACTGGCCGCCTGCCAACAGGTCCTGGATCCAGACGGAAACACCACCCTCTCTCTCCAGCCGTCCTTCCGGATTGGCAACCGGAGATTTGATCGTCTGAAGATAGTGTTTGCCGTAACGGTCTGCGAACACCTTCCTGCTCTTGTCATCCGTGGGGTAACCCGGGCGACTTGTATTCGCTTCGTAGGGATGCCAGGACCAGATCAACCTATCCTCCCCTTCGGATGGCGTCAGCTCGGTCACGATTGCCATGTCGGTAGCGTGTACAAAATGACGAATCACGATCTCACCGCAGTCGGTGGAGATGGTGCCGGTCAGTTCTGCATTCCAAAGATCTTTTCGCCAGGAAATGCCGATCGGTGTCCCGACCGTTTCGAGAAGGAAGTAACCAATACGGAAGCGTGGTCTGCTGTATGCCGTCCACCCGTGGGATTCGTCACGATGATCGCGAACATCGGCCCGGAAGACAGGCATGCATAGTTTCCTGTCGCGCATGTAAAACATCGAGCCAATCATCGCATTGCCGAAGTGAGGAGCTTCCTCCCAACGGGTTGGCGGCGCGGTGAAATACATATCGTGCTGCCCCAGGAAGGCAGGCCAGTCAACCGAGGTGAGCATGGTGTCTCCTCTTAATCGATTTACTCTGAATGAGCGTGCTCTTGCATACTGACGCAGCGCTTACTTGCCAAACCACTCGGGATTCCTGCTGAAGATCCTGGCTACGCGCTCCATATCGAACTTGGGTGAACGATCGAACTTGTAGATGCCGTTCTGTTCCTGCTCAACATCGGTCAATTGTGTATAGCAATAGCCCGTCACATGGTCCTGCTCAAGCAGCACATTCGTCAACCCTTCCAGCCGACTATAGAATTCCTCCAGGGTCTGCGGCGCATCGCCATAGCCCCAGGAGTTTCCAGCGAAGGGTACCTCACCTTCGGGGATCCACTTGATGCCGCCGTACTCATCCACCAGATAGGGCTGCCCCGTATAGGACGGCTCCTTGTCCGGAGAGTTACGCATGACACCACGCTCTTGCGTTGGCGTCAGCTTTTCCTTCAATCCCTCGGGATCCTGCTTATAGTCATGGACTGTCCACAAATCGGTCTTGTGATGGATCCAGCCGCTGGAATCGTTGACGGGCCGGGTAGGATCGAGGTCCTTGCACAGCATATAGCAGTCAAGGGTCAAACGCCGGTGCTGTTTGGGATTCGTGAAGGCGCCGGTTTCGTTGAAGGGCGTCCAGGTAATGATGGAAGGATGGTTGCGGTCGCGGACCACAATCTCCTGCCATTCGGAGATGAAGTTGCGCGCGCTCAACTCGGAGTTGTTATCGCACCCCCAGGAGGCCGATTCACCCCAGGTGATGTAGCCCAGTTTATCCGCCCAGTAGTGGAATCTTTCTTCGAACACCTTCTGGTGTAGGCGCGCGCCGTTGAAACCAGCCTTGATGGCGAGCACGATGTCGTTCTTGAGTGCCTCGTCATTCGGGGCCGTCCAGATGCCATCCGGGTAGAACCCTTGATCAAGAACCAGCCGCTGATAGATCGGGGCATTATTAAGGTAGACCTGGCTGCCTTCGATGTGGACTTTGCGCAGTCCGGCGTAGCAGGAGACCTCATCGATCACCTCACCAACGCTATTGCGAACCTGTCCGGCGTAGCAGGAGACCTCATCGATCACCTCACCAACGCTATTGCGAACCTCCAACTCAATGTCGTAAAGGAATGGATTCTCCATACTCCAGGCAACGGCGTCCTGAATCGACAGTAAGGCAGGCACACCATTTGCGGCGGGGACGGTGATCTCGGCCTTGAGATCGCCACCGGCCATTGCGCGTGCCGATAGCTTCAGTCCCGCGGCCACGCCGTGGTAGCGCGGAATGATGGCGAACGTAGACCCATCGAAATCCGGGATAATGTGCACACTGCTGAGTCCACAGGGGGCGACGGCCTCCAGCCACACGGTTTGCCAGATTCCCGTTGTCCGCGTGTAGGAACAGGCACGGGACTGGAACACATTGCACTGCTTGCCCCGGGGTTGATGGTTGTTGCGCAGATCATCCTTTATCCGCACAACCAGATCATGTGTGCATCCCGGTTTGCAATTGTCAGTGATGTCAAAGGAAAAGGAGACCGTACCGCCGAAGTGCGTACCAACAGATCTTCCATCGACGAAGGCCTCGCATTCATAGTCTGCCCCGCCAAAATGCAGGATCATCCTCTTGCCAGACCAATCCGCGGGAATCTCGATGGTGCGGTGATACCACATGGCATTGATAAAGTCCTTGTGCCCCACCCCGGAGAGCGCGCTTTCCGGGCAAAACGGCACGATGATGGTCTCCTCGAAACCCGTGCTCTTGAACAGCTCACGAGGGTAGTCCATGCCACTCTGACCGAAGTCAAAGGTATAGGTCCAGGGGCCGTTCAGGTTGATCCACGCGCTGCGTTCAAACTGCGGACGGGGGTATTCAGGCCTTGGAATCTCTGTCATAATGTTGCACCTCATATGATTGCACCAACGCTTCGGGGTGACACGTTTTAGAATGGGTTCGGGTTCAACTCCTTATTCGCCTTCCCCATGTCGACACCCTCATCGGTCAGGCGCTGCTTCTCCCGCTCCATCATGGGAATCACCTTGTCCAGCATGGCATCCATGGTCATCTGCTCCGCATCCGGAAGCTTGTTCACTTCCGCCTGCAGCTCCGCGATCGCCTTCTGCAGTTGCGCCAGTTTGCTCTTGATATCCGGGTTTTCGAGGGTTGCCTCCATGTTCCGGGGCAGGTCTTCAAAGCGGATGATGCGTTCGATCAGCCAGCCCCACTTGGCACTACGCTCCGGCGTGTATCTGTCCGGCCGCCAGTAACGGCAGGGAATCGAATGCAGCGCATTACGCCCCAGGACAGGGGAACGGTCACGGGCCTTCTGCGTATCGAAGACTTGCATCATGAGCTGCATATTGAGCAGGGTCGCCTCAAACATGCCCTTGGGGGCTGCGTAGCGCTTCGCGAATTGATCGTAGGAGTCGAGAACAGCGACCCTGAGGTCGGACTCGAGTTGCAGATTCCGCCGGTCGTGGCCTTTCAAATAGTCGATCTCGGTATTGCTAAGCGTGCCCGAGTTCTCCTGTTGAACGGTGTCGCCACCAACGATGGGCCAATCATCCGAGCGAAACGGCGGAACGGGGTCCTCCCAGGATCCTAGGTTGCCGCAGGGAAACCCGCACCAGGCATAACGTACAGCCACCGGTTCGGGAACAAGGGGATGGGACAGAACCAGGCCAACAGGCGATCGCGGGCTAATTTCGATCCGGGCGCGATGCCACGCACGGTCGGCGCCGGCAATCTCGAATCCCTCGGGTCCCTGTTGGTCATTGGTCGGCGGCAATCCGGTCTCACCCGCGATCCATTTGCCGTTCTTCAACTCCCATTGCTCACATTCGACCCTAGCCGCTCCGCCTTCGAAACTGACGTTCTTGATTCGGGTCTGCATGGCGGTATCGATCACTCTATAGACGTCGCGCAGAGCCCAGAACACGGCACGTTCGGCCAGCGGCCGCTTCCAGGTCGGATGAATGTTCCCACCGATGTCGTGGGCGACGATATAGCCCGTGTTCGGCGTCTCTCGGTGGGTCTTGAGGTGAATCTCCCGCGCCACCGCAAAGCCGGCACCACCGTAGCCCTGCAACGTGATGATCCCGAAGGGCAGTTCAGGGTCTTTCAGGGCGGTACGATAGGATTCGATAGCGCCAGGGAACGTCTTGC
>JAIFLS010000008.1 GCA_020048935.1 bacterium
GCTAATGCAGAGGAATGTGATTTCGGTGGCATTGCCGTCGTCCGTGGCGGGGGGCGGGGGGCGGCAGGCGGCCCTGCTCACGCTGGCGATGATCGGGTGTTTAGCGGTTGGCAGCGCGGTGGCGGCGGATGCGCCGGAAGCGACGCCGGCGCCGGTCTTGCAGCCCGCCGCGGTCGATGATGCCGCCGTGGCCGCCACGATGCAGTCGATTAAGGGGATGGATGGCATTGACGCGGGGCGGCTGCCGGGCTCGTCGGGCAACCTGGCGCTGGAACAATGGGTCGCGCAGCAGTTCCAGAAGAGCGGGTTCGAGGCGGGCGACACCAAATTTGATGCGCCTGTTTTCGAACCTGGCACGCTGACGCTGGAGTGCGGGACGAACGGCACGTTTACACTGGAGGCAATGCATCCGGCCCTGATGCGCCCCGGCAATTTCGCCAGTACGAATTTCCAGACGCGGCTCGTCTATGCCGGCAAGGGCGAGGTGGCGGATCTCGAGCGCCTGAATGGGGTGGACCTGGCCGGGGCGATCGCGGTGCTGGATTATGACAGCGGGCGGAACTGGCTTGATCTGCTGCGCTTTGATTGTGCGGGGCTTGTCTTTGTGGGGCGAGGGGACTATGCGTACGAACAAAGCCTGGCAAAGATCTATAACTCCGAAGTGGCGGTTCCCCGGTTCTTTGTGGATGGTGCTGCCGGCGAGCGTCTTGTGGCCTTGGCCGCGGGGAATCCCGGTCTGGCCGTGGGAGCGCAGGCGGTGCCGTCGCGTTGGCAGCGGGGGACGCTGCGCAATCTCTGGGTGATGATCCCCGGTAGCGATGATCAGCTGGCTGAGCAGATCGTCGTGCTGACGGCCTCGCTGGATGCGAATTCGGTGGTGCCCAGCCGTGCGTATGGCGGCCAACGGGCGGTGAATTTGCATGTGCTGATGAAACTGCTTGAGGACTTCAAGGTGCAGCCCCCGCTGCACAGTGTCATGCTGGTGGCGGTGAACGGGCATACGCAACGGTATGCCGGGGAGCGCCAGCTGGCCTGGCATTTGATGGCGGATGAGGCGGATGTCGAAGCCATGCGCGATGAAGTTGCCTCCGAGATGCGTTCGGCAAGGCTCTATCATGCGGAGTATGGCAAGCTGGCGCTTCTTCCGGTTTCCGAGGCGGATAAGACGGACCTGCATATCATGATGGAGGTGCTGTGGAATCTGGACAAGATCCAGCAGGCCACCCGCGGATCGACGCGCGAAGGCACCGGTTGTGTGCGGCGTCCGCAGGCGGTTGCTGAAGGGGCCGAGCCGCCCCCCTCCGAGCTGGATCTGGCGCTCTGTTCCGAGCAGGACGTGCGTAGCGCAATTGATACGGCTGTGAAGGAGCTGAAGAAGTCCAACAACGGATTCTTCGCGCGGCGAGGGCGGGATATGACCGATGCGGGCAAGGAGCAGAAGGAAGACCTGGCGATGCTCAAGGCGTTGCGCGACATGCCGTTGTCAGCGTTTGTGGCCAAGGCCGGCAGGGTCATGAGTACTTTTAACGACGAGCAACTTTTTGAAAAATGGCGCGGGACCATGGATCAGAGCACGGGGCAGCGGCTTTACGTGAAGACACCGCTGCAGGATGAATTCCGCAGCCAGGTGAACCGGACCGGGCAGGATCTCCTGGTTCTGTCGTCGCCGGAGCGCACGCCGATGAGCGAGGAAGCGCGCGCCGCGCGGACGGCTGAACTGAACCAGAAACGCGATGATTTACGCCGGGTCCTGGTGCTGTTCAATAAAATGGATCTCGGGGTGGGGCGCAGTCGCACATATTATCGCCAGATAGCCGTGAATGAGGTCCACCGGGAGATGCTCAAGGCGGCGGTAGACCGGCTGGTAGCGCATTACGGGCAGTGGCTTGGGGTTCATGAATCCCGCCTTGAACGGGATGCGGCTGGCGGAGCGATCCGGCAGGCGATCGGTCGTCGTCGCGTGGCCTTGGTGTTGGCGCTAGAAATGGATGCCACCGGCGAGCGGGTGGGCTTTTCCTATCAGTCGCCACAGGTGAAGCCGGGGTGGTTCCTGGGCTTTTCGTCCGTCTGTGACAAGGTGGTGGCCGGTCTTGGCACCACGCCTCCGGGCAGTGTGGGCCGCTATGTAAACGCCCTGACGGACGAGGGGGGCTATGGACAGGGATACTATTTCGGCAAGAAGCCGAGGCCGTTGACGCAGCAGCTTAATCTGGTGCCTGATTCGGCGATCTGGTATTACCACGCGGCCAATCAGACGCCGGCCTTCTCGTTAAAGTCGGTCTTTATCGATTCCGGGCGTCTTTTCGGACCGGATGATACGCTTGATAATATTGATCCACGGGCGGCGCACGCCTTGCAGGCCTGGGTCCGCCAGTTTCTGGGTTCTCTGATGGCATGTCGTGATCTGGTCAGTCCGGTGAACTTGAAAAAGGTTCCGGCCACAAGACCCCTGTGGTCGGTGCTGCTACGGACTTATGGTCTTGAGGAATTCAGCGGGAAGCCGGTGCCGACGCTGCCCGTTCCCGGGTGCCTGGTTGCCGTTTACCAGGCCGATCGCGGGTTCTTTGATCCCTCGATCATCGACGGCGATGTGGTGAATGCCTACCTGGGGATAACGGACGCGACCGCCAACATGTGCATCTACGGCATTGCCGAGGCCCGTAGCCTGGCGCCTACCGTGTATCAGATGGATGCGGATTTCCAGACAGTGCACTACACGATTGACAAGGGTCGGGTTCAGTCGTCCCAGCAAGCCAGCAGCACGTTGAGCCGTTCGACGCGAACCACGATGCCAATGTTCCCATGCCGGGAGTTTGTGATCAGCGATCCGAGGGATCCGACGTTGCTGTCATCCCTGCCAATCACCATCAAGGAGTTTTGGCCGAAGGCGGCGAAAGGCCAGTCGGATCCTGAAAAATACGGTGTGCATGGTGCCGATTCGCTTTCGCCGGCGGCTTTCCATCGCGCGATTGGCCCGATTGGCATGTACTTGTACCGGCGGAGGGCCGAGTTGGATCAGGATGCCCTGATGGTTATTACCTCGAATCGCCGCTGCCTTCTGAATTCCACGGATGAAAACCCCAAGGGCGAGGGGTTCCTGGAGCCGTCCGGTTTCGGTGTGGATATCGTCCGACAGGCCTCGGCCGACATGGCGCATCTGAATACGTACCGGAGCGGGGGGATGCAGGGCGTCGTCAACCAGTTGCTGGACACGTTCATGGCCCGCGGCCATGTCGGCTATGTGCGCACGATGTATGAGGCGCTTGGTAACCAGGTCAAGGCCTACCTTGAACTGCAGCAGATGAATGGCGATATGCTCAAGGCGGTGATCGTGTACATGGCGCTGATGCTGCCGTTCTGTTTCTTCCTTCAGAAACTGTTGTTTAATTTCAAGCGGCTCGAACATGAGTTAGGCGGTTTCACGTTACTCTTCTTCTCTACCTTCCTGCTGTTTCGCTTTATTCATCCGGCCTTTCGTCTGGCGATGTCCCCGGAAGCCATTTTCATCGCGTTCGTGCTGGGGGCAATCGGCCTTTTCACCACCGGGGTGTTGCGCGCCCGGTTCAATGAGGAAATGACGCTGCTATTCAGGGGTGTGGGCGGCATCGGCGAAGAGGTTGGCTATGGCACGGTGGGGACCACAGCCATGCTGATCGGGGTGCAGAATATGCGCCGACGCCGGGTCCGCACCGGATTGACGATGGCGACGATCGTGCTGGTTGTCTTTTCGATGCTGGCGTTCTCGAGCGTCTCCAGGACAGCGAAGCCGACGCTGATCGCCAAAGGTAGCTCTGCGCCGTACACGGGACTCTATTACCACTGGTCTGGCGGCATCCCGATGGATGAGTCGTCGCTGGGGGTCTTGAAGGCTCTGTTTGCCGACAAGGCGGAGATCCGGGTCCGGCGCCTGCTGCAGAATGCGGATTCCTGGCGGCTGGAGCGGGTGGATAATCCCGAGGTGTTGCTGAGCATCAAGGCCATCACGGGATTGCCGGTCAACGATGCCGTGCTACGGGACTCCATGGCACAGGTGGAGGGATCCCCGTTTTCCGATGCCAATGCCCAGGAGATCATGCTGACAGTGTCGGCGGCCGATGCCCTGGGACTGGCCGGTGCTGATGTCGGCAAGGCCAGAGTGCGGCTGATGGGGCGCGAATGGCTGCTGAAGGGGTTGATTGATGACCAGCGTTTCCGGCTGGCGCGGGATCTGAATCCGAATCTACCGCTGATCCCCTTTGTCTTCAAGGTGGGTCCGCAACAGACGGATGATTCGCTGGACGTGGACGTCGCCAATATCTCGGATTCCCTGCTGGACACGGCCAGTCTGGTGATTATGCCGGAGGGCAGTGCGGCGGCCGTGGGTGCCGACCCCCGCTGTGTCAGTATCGTGTTTCCCGACGCGGCGGATAAAGGCATGCTGGGGCGGGAGATCCGCCGGGTGCTGGATGCGACCTCGGCCAAGTTCTATGTGGGCAGCCGGCTCCCGTTCAAGCTTGATGAGGATGCGCCGGTGCCTGTCAAGGCCGGGGTGTATTACGTCGGCAGCAGCTATCGCACGGCGATTGGCGGACTGGCCAAGCTATTGATTCCGCTGATCATCGCCGGGTCGATTATCCTGAACACGATGCTGGGAACAGTCTATGAACGGAAATCGGAGATCGCGGTCTTTAACGCGATCGGCCTGAATCCGACGCATATCTTCATGTTCTTCCTGGCCGAAGCCATCGTCTATAGTTTCATCGGTGCCGTCGGCGGGTACCTGATCGGGCAGATTTTGACGATTACACTGAAGGCGGCCGGACTGATCCAGTCGGTCAATATCAATTTCTCCTCGCTGATGGTGGTCTACGCGATCCTGTTCACAATGGCGCTGGTCATACTTTCCACGCTCTATCCCGGCTATGTGGCGACGCGCACCGCCGTGCCTTCCGGCAAGCGCAAGTGGACGATGCCGCCGCATGATGGACAGGTGATGAACGTGGTGTTCCCGTTCATTTACCGGACGAACCTGGCGTATGGCGTGATGTATTATCTACAGCAGTTCTTCGCCCCGATGTCCGACCAGTCGATGAGCGACATGGTAGCGACACTGGAGCGCGTTCAGGAAACCAAGGATGCCGAGGGTCGGGCGGTGTTGTCGCTGCATTACCTTCTGGCACTATCCCCTTACGACCTTGGGGTGACGCAGCGCGTGACCTTCGTGACCCGCTATGATGAGATCGTGAAGAGCTTCCGGCTGCACATGGAGGTCGAGCGAGTGACCGGGCGCGACACCAACTGGGTCATGATCAACAAGCCGTTCCTGGAGCGCATGCGCAAGTATCTGATCCGCTGGCGCAATATTGACCCGACCCGGCAGGCCTGGTTTGTGAAGCATGCGGTGGCGATGTTCAGTAGCGGGACTCCCCCGGTGGCCGATTTGAAGGAGTAGATATGGGTTTCGCGGACGATAAGGAATTAAAGGAATACAGGGATGTCATGCAGCCGCCGGACATCGACGGCTTCGAGGACGGATTCAACTGGAAGGCGGTTGCCGGGGCTATTTTCCTGGGGTTCATCGTGAATCCGGCGACCGACTACCTGGAATTAGTGATTGGTGGTGACGCGAGCGTTGGCGGCGCGATGAAATGGGTCCTGGTGATTTTCTTCGCCGAGATCGCCAAGCGTTCGTTCACCAAGCTCAAGACGCAGGAAT
>JAIFLS010000194.1 GCA_020048935.1 bacterium
AGGGCGGACATGATCGCCAGCCGGTTGGGCTCGTGGAAGATCTTTTCCAGCGCATCAAAAGGATTTTGGTCAGATGTGTTCATATATCGGTATCCTCCAAACGGTTGCGATAAAGGATGAAGCCGCCCGCCAGTTCGCCGAGTCCGAAGACTATGCCCATTGGCCATGGATTGGTGAAGCACAAGCCTGGGGCGAGCAGGCAGCCCGCGCCGCTGAGCATGTAAAAAATGCCGACAGTATAGTGGATCGATGGAAGCGATTGACGATAGGCGACGTGAACCAGTCCGTAAAGGCACATCCACGCTCCGAAGAGCAGGTCGTACTGCTCGTGCAGAACCAGGGCCAGGCTGAAAACAGCGCCCATCGCCAGCGCCGGCAACGCATCGGTGGCTGGCTTGAGTTGCATAAAATTGCGCCGTAGCTGTGGATTGCCCAGGAACCAGAGCGCCAGACCGCCGTAGTTCAGCAGCAGCGCGATGGCCAGCACGCCGCCCCAGCCCGCCAGATGGGCGGGGGGTGTGACTGGAAAGCAGGGGCGGCTCAGGACCAAGGCTCCGGCGATGGCGAACACGCCGCCTGCCATGCGTGCCTTGCCGGAATACCCCTTGAAACGCTGCCTGGCCAGCACCAGTTCCTGCATCCGGCGGACTTGCCCGATGGCATCATGAATGTGATTTGCAATCATCTCGTTCAACCTTTCGATGAATAAGCTACAATATAACAAAGCACTTTGCAAGACAAAGTTTAAACTATTTTTGCGGGCCCTGTGGGGCTGTGCGTGTTGTCCATTGTAGCCGTGATCGGTAATCGCGAAATTAGCGATTCCCCCTTCTCAAAGAGCTTCGGCGGACACAGTCGGCTGTGCATTGCCTACCTGGGGTCGGACTAACTCCTTGATTCGCAACCGCCTTCCGTTTACGCTTGAAGCGTATTTGAAGTTTGGTATGCACGCGGAGCACACCGACAAACCGCCGGGCATACCCGGCACACAAGGCGTCGCAGCCTATCGCCGCTTGCGCGGCTCAGGCTGAACGCCAGCGTTCGCAAGGAAAGGCAATGACAAAAAAAGAAAAGACAGAATTCGTCGCCGAAGTCGATGAAAACACAGTGGCCGGTTGGCAAGCCATCGTAAATCTGATGGCTATGATCTGTGATGTTCCCGCAGGACTGATCAAGAGGGTGACGGCTACAGACATCGAGGTTTTTGTATCCAGCCAGACCGACGGCAACCCATATCACGTAGGCGACAAAGAGCGATTGGCTGGTTCGGGGCTGTATTGCGAGCACGTTGTTCGCACGGCTTCGTCCCTTCACGTTCCCGATGCCAGAGCGGACGATAATTGGTGCAAAAATCCGGATATCAAGCTAAACATGATCGCCTACCATGGCTATCCGATCATAGCGCCATCGGGAGATGTTTTCGGCACGATCTGTATTCTCGATCAGAAATCCCGCAAGCTTGACTTCGTCACCTCCTTATCCGGAAGATGAGTAATCCAATTGAAGCTTTACAGGCATGAGTGCTGAATGAACTGGTTGGATCCATATAACGTCTGCTGGGAAAGCCAGAGCGCTAATGCGGGCGAGTCGATGCCGGTTTCGGGTGGGGACATCGGACTGAATCTCTGGGTTGAGAATGATGAGGTGTTATTCTACATCGCCCGGCCCGGCTGCCGCGACGAAAACGGTGCCTTGCTCAAGCTGGGCCGCGTTCGGCTGGCCCTATCCCCGAATCCATTCCGGAACGCGCAATTCAGCCAGGAACTCAGACTCCGCGACGGAAGCGTTGTGATCAGCAGCACGGCTTCGGACGGCAAGTCAACCCGCGTTAAAGTCTGGATCGAAGTGCACCGGCCGGTCATACACGTTGATGTCTCTTCGGATGCCCCGGTCGCGGTCAGCGCGGCCTATGAAACATGGCGCTCCGAAGACATCGAGCTTCCCAATGATCCCATCAAGTTCGCCCGTCGCGCCATGTGCCAATTGAACTATGCGCAATACCCGGGAAAGGTATTCTTAAGGCGGGACAGCATTCACGTAAACCCCGACCACATTCGATTCTTTCACCGTGTCGACAACCGGCAGGACTGTTTCGCTTTCCAGATCGAGCAACAGCAGCTCCAGGATATCCGGGATACTCTCGTCAATCCCCTGGCAAACCTGACATGGGGCGGCGCCATGACGGGCGACGATCTTGCATATTCCGGCTGCGGAGAAGGTGAGTATGCCGGCTGCGCATTTAAGCATTGGACCTACAAGAGTCAGGACGCCGCCTGCGCCCACCGTCTGCGCATATGCCTGCACACGGATAATTGCCCGACACAGGCCGATTGGGATGCCCCGCTAAACGCACTCATGCATGCAACGGCGGGATCCGATACCGAATCATGGGAGAGCAACTGCAAGTGGTGGACCGGGTTCTGGAACCGCAGCCGCATGGTGATCAACCCCGGACGGGGCGAAGCGGATGCCGGCTGGCGGATCGGACGCAACTACCAGCTTTTCCGCTACATGCTCGCCAGCAACGTCCATGGACGCGAACCGACGCTTTTCAATGGAGGCCTTTTTACATTTGACCCCCTATTCGTTAATGGCAGGCATGGACCCGGATATACACCTGACCACCGTCAATGGGGTGCCGGCCTGACGGCCCAGAATCAGCGGATGCTTGTATGGCCGCTGCTGAAGACGGGCGACTTCGATCTCATCGAACCCGGATTACGCCTCTATCTGGATGGACTGCCGAATGCCACGGCCAGGGTTCGGCACTACTGGCACCACGACGGATGCTGCTTTACCGAGCAGACCGCCATCACCGCCCTGCCCGGTGCTGGCGTTTACGGGTTTCACGAGGAGGGCGCGCGCCACAGGCCGCCCGATCTGGAGCCGGGCGTCCAGGTGAATCCTGCCGTGAAATACATCTACGACTCCCAGCTTGAATATGCCTGGCTGATGTTGCGCCTCCACCAGTTTTCAGGCTCAGACCTGCGGTCTTACCTCGCCTTCATTGAGCAGGCCGTCATCTTCTATGACGACCATTACCGTTATCGCTGTATGCAGCGGACTGGCACTGAGCTGGACCCGCAGGGCAAGCTTGTCATCGAGCCGTCCAACGCCCTTGAATCGCATCCGGACGCGAGGAACCCGACCAGCGTCATTGCCG
Source organism: bacterium (assembly GCA_020048935.1). Taxonomy (GTDB): domain Bacteria; phylum Verrucomicrobiota; class Kiritimatiellia; order UBA8416; family UBA8416; genus UBA8416. Next base: position 3,164 of record JAIFLS010000194.1, read on the forward strand.
CCCTGCAACGCCTGCTGGGGGAACTGCTGGCGTTGCCGGCGTCGACCTTCAGCGCGGAAAAGCTATCCAGGTGGCAGCGTCTGCGCGATGCATTGCCAGCCATGCCGACAGCCGGGAATCCATCGTCAACCTATCTCAAGCCAGCCGAGAACTATGACCATACCAGTTGGCACTGCCCGGAAATGTATCCCCTCTATCCCTATGAACTTTTCGGGCTCGGGTGGCCGGATCTGGATCTCATGAAACGCACATCACTGGCGACAGGGGAAGACCGCCTGAAGACGGCCGCATGGCTGCAGGGCAATATCCATGCCGCCCGTCTCGGCGATGCCGCCCTGGCCCAGGACCTCAATACCAAGAAGCTGGAAAACGGGCCCTACCGCTTCCCGGCGTTCTGGCCGCATGACATTGACTGGGCTCCTGACCATAACTGGGGCGGCTGCGGCATGATCGGACTGCAGGAGATGCTGATGCAGACGCACTCGCTGCCGGGAGAAACAGGACTGATTCGAATGTTTCCGGCCTGGCCTGGAGATTGGGACGTTGACTTCAAGCTGTATGCACCGCACCAGACAACGGTGGAGGGCTTGTTTCGAAACGGGCAGCCGGTCCACGTGACCGTGACCCCTCAGGAACGGCGAAAGGACATCGTCGGCATGTCGGGAGGCATCGGGAATCGAGATTAAGACTGCTCGATTGGTATTTGCTTTTTACCGTCATTTCCTTTAAATGCACACTTTAACTCTAATACAGCGTTTCGAGAAACAGCAACTAAGGATCACTCTGCTATGACCACAACCCGCATTGCCGGACAGAACGTCCAGATTCAACACGAAAATGATACCCTCTCCGTAGAGCTCACGCCACGTGCCGGCGAATGCCCTGGGGTCTCTTATCTTGACATCAAGGTCTCCGCCGCGACGCCTACCCGTCCTTCCCCGATCTCGCTCGTGTGGGAACAGAAGATGGTCGATATCCACTATGGTGCGGGTGCACAGCGTCACTGGAACCTCGGTGGCATGGGTAGCCGCCGCCTCAAAGCCAGCGCCGCTTCCCAGGCACCGGCCATCAGCATGTTCAACTATGCAGGCATTAACCGGCTGACACTCGCCGTCGCCGACGCGATCAATACCAGCGAGCTCATCATCCGGCATGCGGAAGAAACCGGCTGCATCACCTGCACTCTCCAGATATTTGTCGATCCCGTCCCGCCGCTGACCGGCTACACGACCACCATCCGCTTCGACACCCGCGAGCAGGCATACTGGGACGCCCTGAAGTCGGTAGCCGACTGGTGGGCGCAGATGCCCGAGTACACCCCGGCATCCGTGCCGGAGCATGCACGGCTGCCGATGTACTCCTCCTGGTACAGCTTCCACCTCGGGATCACGCCCGAGAACATCGAGGGGCAATGCCGCCTGGCCAAGGAACTCGGCATGGATTCGGTCATCGTCGACGACGGCTGGCAGACCGACGACAAGCAGCGGGGCTACGCCTACTGCGGCGACTGGGAGGCGGCCCCCGGCAAGTTCCCGGACTTCCGGGCGCATGTCGACCGCGTGCACGCGCTCGGCATGAAATACCTGCTATGGTTCAGTGTCCCCTTCGTCGGCATCCACACCAAGGCCTATGGGCGGTTCAAGGACAAGTTCCTCAATCCGCCGATGCCAGGTGATGCAAAACCGCGCGAATGGTTCACCCTGGACCCGCGCTTTCCCGATGTGCGCGAGTACCTGATCGGCGTCTACGAGCGCTGCATCAAGGAATTCGATCTCGACGGGTTCAAGCTGGACTTCGTGGATTGCTTCGGAACCCACGAATCGACCAAGGACTGCTTCGGTGACGGCCGCGACTACCAGTCCGTGCCCGAGGCGGCGGACCGGCTACTGACGGACGTCATCGCCCGGCTGCGGGCGATCAAGCCGGATGTGATGATCGAGTTCCGCCAGGCCTACATCGGCCCCGTCATGCGCAAGTACGGCAACATCTTCCGAGTGGGTGACGAACCGAACAACACGGCTGGCAACCGGCTGGGCTCCATGCTGCTGCGCGCGCTAAGTGGAAACACCGCCATCCATTCCGATATGGTCATGTGGCATTACGAGGACACCGTCGAGAGCGCGGCCATGCAGCTTATCCATGCCCTCTTCACCGTGCCGCAGATCTCGGTGCGACTCGACGAGATCCCCGAAACACACGTGGCCATGATCCGGCGCTATCTCGCCTTCTGGCGTGAGCACCGCGATGTGCTGCTCGATGGCGAGATCCGTCCGCTGCAACCGCAGCACGCCTATCCAGTCGTCATCAGCGAGACCGCCCGGAAGATCGCGGCCGCGGCCTATGCCAACGGGTTCGTACCGCTGCCGGCGGTGGGATCACGCACGCTGCTGCTTGCCAACGGCACGCTGGATGACCGCGTCGTCATCGAGTTGCCGGAAGCCCTCGGCCAGCGCCGCCTGCAGATCTGGAGCTGCACGGGCGAATACCTGCTTGACGAGCAGCGCGACTTCCCCGCCGGCCCGCAAGCCCTGCCGATCCCACCAGCCGGAACCGCCGTCATCGGCGACTGAGCGAGGCATCGTCGTTACGCCTCGTCGGCTTAAACGTCGTCGGACTCTTTATCATTACCTTGTGGCTCATGAATGCGATTGCCAGCGTGGCGATAGATGGAGGTCGGCCGTATTGAAAACCTTGGTGCTGACACCGCCGCTCCTGCAGCCGAACACCCCGTATGCCGCCACCCCGCTGCTGACCGCCAGCCTCCGCGCCAGCGGCCAGGATGCCGTTCAGGCCGACCTGTCGCTGTCGCTGCTGCTCAAGCTCTTTTCACACGGGGGACTGACCGAGCTCTGCCAGGCCCTGGGCCAGTCGCCGGCTGCCGGCGAGGCCGCCAGCTTTCTTGCCGCCGGCGGCGACTACATCGCCGTCATCGACAAGGTGATCGCGTTTCTGCAGGACCGCAATCCTTCCGCCGCCAGCCGCCTGGCGCGGCGCGGCGCGTTGCCGGAAGGCCCTAACCTCGCCCGCGCCTACCGGCAGGAAGCACAACTCAAGTGGAACTTCCGCGGACTCGACCGCGACGACCGCGCACGGCACCTGTGCAGCCTCTTCCTGGATGACATCGCGGAAGCGGCGGCCCTGCTGGACCCGCAATTCGAATTCTCCCGCTACGCCGCCAAGCTGGCCGCCAGCCTGCCCGACTTCAATAACCTCCGGCAGTATCTGACCCGTTCAGGATCCCTGTTCTCACGATGCGCCTTGCCCGGCGGCGACGGCAGGACGGGGTGGCTGGAAACACTGACCGACGAACAGGTCGACACCCACCGTCCGCAACTGGTCGCCATCACCGTTCCGTTTCCCGGCTGTCTCGCCGGGGCGCTGCGGATCGCCTGCCGGATCAAGCAGACCCACCCGGAAATCCGGATCGCGCTCGGCGGCGGTTACATCAACACCGAACTCCGCGAACTGACCGATCCGGCTATTTTCGATATGGTGGACTACATCACGCTCGACAGCGGCATGCTCCCCCTGCGGCGGCTGGCCGAAGGCGTCGCCCCCGTGCATTTTGTGCGCACGTTCGTCCGCGAGAACGGCATCGTGCGCTTTCATGACAGCGGCGAACCGGACCCGCCGCATGATTCCTTGCCGCCACCGGTATACGATGGATTGCCGCTGGATCGCTATTTCGGCCTTTTCGAGATGCTCAATCCAGTCACGCGGCTGTGGTCGGACGGTCGCTGGAACAAGCTGGTCCTGGCGCACGGTTGCTGCTGGCGCCGCTGCGCGTTCTGCGATACATCCCTTGATTATATCCGCCGTTACGACCCCGCCAGCCCCGGCACCATCTGCAACTGGATGGAAACGGTCATCACAGCCACCGGATTCAACGGATTTCATTTCGTGGATGAAGCATTGCCCCCTGCTCTCCTCGACGGTCTTTGCGATGAAATCCTGCGGCGCCGCCTGACAGTGGAATGGTGGGGGAACCTCCGTTTTGAAACCCGTTTTTCAAAACCACTGATCAGGAAAATGGCCGCCGCCGGCTGCATTGCCGTCACCGGCGGACTCGAAACCTGCTGCGACCGCACGCTGCGGCTGATGAACAAGGGTATCACCGTCGCCGGAGCCGGGACGGTTTGCGCGGATCTTGCCGAGGCCGGGATCATGACACACGCCTACCTGATGTACGGCTTCCCGACCCAGACCCTGGCGGAAACCCTTGCCGGACTGGAAACCGTGCGCCAGTGGATGGACGCCGGCATCCTGCACTCCGCCTACTGGCATCGCTTTGCCTTGACCGCGCACAGCGAAATCGCCCGCCAGCCCGAACGTTTTGACATCCGCCTGCCACCGACACAGGCAGGCACATTCGCCCGCAACGAAATCCCCTTTGACGGACTGTTCGATCACGACCTTGACGCGATCGGCGAGGCCCTGCGCAAGGCGATGTACAATTACCAGCTCGGTACCGGCTTCGACCGCGCCGCGTCCGACTGGTTGATCGAGCGCTAATCACAGGTCGTCCACGGGTCGTTGCCGCGCATGCCGGATGGCCCCTTTACCCTCGGTCAGGACTGCAATCGCGCCAGGGCTTTCACAAGCTCGGCGGGATTGTTCGAAGGGACAATCACCTTTACGGAAGGCATCGCCTCGAGCCGTTTCCGGGTTGCAGGACTGGCGTGTTCATCATAAATCACCACCGGGACATTCTTCAGGCTCGGCATGACCGCGAGAAGACCGACAACAGCAGATCCATTCAGGCCAGGCAGGATCTCCTTGATAAGCAAAACATCCGGCTTGCAGGCGACGGACTTCTCGATAATGGCCGGCCCGCTGGCAACCCGTTCCACCTGGTATCCGGCCCCTTGCAGGGCCACGCGTATTCCGGCATGCAGTTCCACATCATCTTCCGCCAGCAGCACGAGTTTCTGCAGGCGGGCGCTCTTGACATGGCGACTGCGTTTCTCCGCCAGCACCTCGCGGATCTTCCTTGCCAGGGCATCCTCATCACAGGGTTTCCCCATGAACCCGTCTACCGCCAGATTGCTGAAGAAGTCCTTCATGTCGGCGCGGGCAGTCAGGACAATCACGGGATACCGGAGCTTACCCCCTGTATCGGAAATATGTTTCAGGAACCCGACACCGCCCATCCCCGGCATGCTCATGTCCAGGATGATCAGATCCGGAACATCCTGTTCGCACCGTTTCAGTGCATCCTCCCCGCTGCGGGCGACCATCACCTCAAACCCCTGGTAAACGAGGAAATCCTTCAGTGAGATCAGGAGGTGCTTCTCATCATCCACCAGCAGTATCCGGTCCTTTTTCTCTGTCGTCATCGTCGTCTCTCCTGGTTAGGGTTGCCCTTGCGGGTGATCGGGTATCATTCCTTCAAGCATGTTCAGCATATCGCCGTGGTTCCAGGGGGCCCGCAGGAGGGCCACGCCAAGCCCTTGCAGGATCTCGTCCCTCGCCAGATCCCGGTTCTCGCCAACCAGCACAAGCAAGGGGATCGCTGCTGCTGCCGGATCCCCCCGCAGATGCGCCAGCGCGATACCCGCAGTCATCCCGGGCTCTGTCCAGTCGAGGACAATCACCGCCGGGGAATGGGCAGTCTGCAGCCCGGCCAGTAAACCGGCGGCGGCTTCGATAAGCAAGGGATATCCCTGTGCCGCAAGCTCACCGGACAGGGCCTCGCGGACCGCATCGGTCCCGCTCAACAGGAAAACCTGCGGCGGGCTGACACGCGGGAGCCTTACAGTCACCTGGGTTCCGCCTGGCATGCCGGGCACCGGGCTTTGCAGTTGCAGGCGGCCTTTGTGGTACGAAATCAACTCCTTGCAGATCGCCAGCCCGAGACCCGTACCGCTGACGTACTCTCCGACACGGTAGTAGCGTTCCGTAACCCGCCCGATGTGCTCCGGGGGAATCCCGGGCCCGGTATCGCAAACCGTGATTTCAATCTCCTCACGAGGCCTATCAACCGGGTGGACACGGACCTCGACATGGCCGCCGGAAGGCGTGAACTTGAGCGCGTTCTTGACGATATTCAGGATGATCCGCTCCATCTTCTGCACATCGCAGGTGGCGAACAACGCCCCCCCGGCAATCGAGCAGTCGACGGTCAATCCCGCCTTTTCCGCCTGCACACGCAAGGAATCGACGGTCCGTGCCACCAGCCGCCCGATCGGGGCACGAACCCAATTCATGCGGAGCGAGTCCGCATCGATACGACTGAGATCCAGGATGTCTTCCACCGTCCGGGCCAGGCGGTCGCAATCCGCCAGGATCATGGAGAGGTAATCCCTGGACTTCGGGGTCATGTCACCGGCTATTCCCCTGATCATGTTGTCGGCTGCATACTTGATGGAGGTCAGCGGGGTCCTGAACTCGTGCGAGACGTTCGAGATAAACTCCGACTTGGCCTCGTCATGCTTCCGCAACCGGGCGATCGCCGCCTTAAGCTCGTATTCAACCCGTTGACGCTCCGCGATCTCCTGTTTCAGCTTCTGGTTGGCACGGTTGCTTCCCTCGACTTGGCGGGCAAGCTCGTCGTGGGCATGCTTGAGGGCCTCTTCCGCATCACGCCGCACGGATACATCCCGGACAAAAAAACAGAGCAGCGGCTCGCGGGACAGGTGGATCAGGCTGGTCGATATTTCCGCGTGGAATCGCGTACCGTCTTTCCTCCTGCAATCGGTTTGCAGAAGGGTGAATTGGTTGTTCCGGAGATTGTTGTTGATCGTTGCCACGATCGTTCCGCCAATACCGGTGATAATGTCGCCGATAGAACTGCTCGAGAAATGCTCCCGCGAGTATCCGAAGAATTGAACCGCCCTGACATTGGCATCCACGACGTTCCCCTTCATGTCGGTAAGCAGCGCGGCGTCGTAGATCCCATCGAAGAAACTGATCAGCTCATTGCTGAGGACGGCCGGGTTCTGTGGGTCCTTATGCGGCTTGGCACGGGGCGATGGCGGCCCAGACCGCCGCACCACGATTCGTCGGACGGGCGGGCGGGCGGATGGAGACAGGGGAGGCGACGAGGGCGGTAGGACATGTGATTTACCAACCATTTCTGGATGGAAATCAATCATCATTGTCTGCGCCATATTAGGGCGATTGGTCATCAAACGCTCCCGGTTTCCAGTCGCTCCCGCCAAACAAGAGGCACACTGAATCCGCAAGACAGCATGGGCTCGTGCTTCACGTCAACCTTCTGGAATATACAGGAGCAAAGGTGGGCGGGTCAATCGAATAAGCCACACACAGCCCGCTTGACCTGCATGAGGGGCTGGCGTAGTATCGCCAGGTTGTTTCAGGCACCACGGGATTTGAAGGAATCCATGGGTATCGGGAATAGGGAAGGATTTTACCAGCATGACAGTACGGACACGGATCGCACCCTCGCCGACAGGCGCGCCGCATATCGGCACCGCCTATATCGCGCTTTTCAACTACGCCTTCGCCAAACGCCACGGTGGCCAGTTCATCCTGCGCATCGAGGACACCGACCAGGTGCGCTCGACGCGGGCTTCTGAAGTCGCGATCCTGGAGGCCCTGCGCTGGATCGGGTTGCCCTGGGACGAGGGCCCGGATGTCGGCGGCCCGAAAGGCCCCTACCGCCAGAGCGAGCGCACCGCCATCTACCGCGAGCAGTGCGACACCCTGGTGCGGACGGGTAAGGCGTATCCCTGCTTCTGCACCACCGCGCGGCTCGACGAGCTGCGCACCCGCCAGGAGGCGGAGAAGACCCGCATCGGCTACGACGGCCTCTGCGCCGGGCTCACGGCCGAGGCCGCACACCAGCGCATCGACGCGGGCGAACCCTGCGTGATCCGGCTGCGCACGCCAGCCGATGGCGAATGCGTGCTGAAGGACTACTTCCGCGACGAGATCCGCATCCCCTGGGAAACCATCGACGACCAGATCCTGCTCAAGGCCGACGGCTTCCCGACCTATCACCTGGCCAACGTGGTGGACGACCACCTGATGGAGATCACGCACGTGATCCGCGGCGAGGAGTGGATCAGCTCCACCCCCAAGCACCTGCTGCTCTACGAGGCCTTCGGCTGGACACCGCCGGTGTTCGCCCATCTGCCGCTGCTGCGCAACCCCGACAAATCGAAGCTCTCCAAACGCAAGAACCCCACCGGCATCCTCTTCTACCGACAGGCCGGCTACCTGCCGGAGGCACTGCTCAACTTCCTCGGGCTGATGGCCTACAGCCCGGCGGACGGCAACGAGCAGTTCGATCTGGAAACCATGGCCCGTACGTTCGACCTCGACCGCGTCAGCCTCGGCGGCCCGATCTTCGACATCCAGAAGCTGCAGGCCTTCAACGGACGCGCCATCCGCGAGCTCGGCGCGGACGCCCTGCTCGCGCGCCTGAAGGCGTGGATGCTCAACGACCAGGTGTGGTCGGCCCTGGTCCCGCTGGCACAGCCGCGGCTGAACCAGCTTGCCGACTTCGTGCCACTGACCGCCTTCGTGTTCGCCGACCGCCTGCCGCTGGACACGGCGGCGCTGGTCAAGGGGTTCGAAAACCCGGAGCAGGCGGCGACCCTGCTGCAGATCGCGCAGTGGGAAATCGAGCGGGCGGCGGACTGGAACGCCGACACGGTAAAAGCGCTGTTCAGCCGGATGGCGGAAAAAGAGGATCTGAAATTCAAGAACCTGCTGGGCCTGTTCTTCACCGCCCTGACCGGCAGTGCCGTGTCGCTGCCGCTGTTCGATGCCATGGCGCTGATGGGCCGCGACCTTTGCCTGCGGCGCGTGCAGTACGCGCAGGAAACCCTCGCCGCCGATGGGGCGGCACTCAGCGGCAAGGCCGCCAAGAAGCTGATGAACGATTACGAGCAACGCTACCGGAAGGATGCATGATATGACCGACGCAGACAATACGCCCGTCTCGAATTTTATCCGCGACATCATTGACCGCGACCTAGAGCAGGGCAAGCACCAGGGCGTGGTCACCCGCTTCCCGCCCGAGCCCAACGGCTACCTGCATATCGGGCACGCCAAATCCATCTGCCTGAACTTCGGCATCGCCCAGGA
>JAIFLS010000115.1 GCA_020048935.1 bacterium
TCGTCGAATCCAGGCGTGCGGTGGAAATCGAGACGCTCAAGGCGGAAGCGGAGGTCGAGCCGCTGCGGCGTCTGGCCGACCAATTGACGGTGCTCAAGCAGAACGGCGAGGCGGCGATGCACGCGTATGTGCGGAATGTGAAACTGGCTCTATTCTCCTGTGCCAAGCGGGTTATTGCGGAGGTGAAACCGTGAATCTAATCGTGATGTCCGCCGTTGTTTCCTTTTTCGTTTTCATGATCGGTTTGCCCGTGGCGCTGGGTGTGGCGCGCATCCTTGGTGTCTACGCCATCGTGCGCGAGCGCCAGTGCCGTGTTTACGTGCTGTTCGGCAAGGTGATCGGGACGCTTGACGATCCGGGGTTCTATTTCCTGTGGCCGCGATTGGGCTGGAAGGCGCTGTTCGTGGGGTGGCTGGGGCGTTGTCATGTGACCGACATGCGCCTGGACCAGGCGTACCTGCGCAGTCAGCCGGTCAACTCCGAGGAAGGCGCGCCGATGGGCATCGGGATCTGGTACGAGATGTTCATCAGCGATCCGGTGGCCTACCTTTTCAAGAACGCGGATCCTCGCGGATCGCTGGCGGCCAACGTGGGTAACTCCACGGTGCGATGCCTGAGCAATCTGCCACTGGCCAAGATGCTGGTGGACCGGCACCCCATGAGTCGGACGGTGCGCGAGGAGGTCACACCCAAGTCGAATGAATGGGGCTATAAACTGGGGTCCATCTACATCCGCAAGGTCCATTTCCGCGATCCTGAGATGATCCGGCAGATCGAAAGCAAAGTGGTGAACCGGCTGCGACAGGTTACCTCGGCCATCCGGCAGGATGGAGCCAACCAGGTCAGCATCATAAGGAGCACGGCAGAGCGCCAGGCGGCGATCGAGTTTGGCAAGGCCTCGGCGGTACGACCGGCCATAGTCGGCAAGGCGATGGCGAACATCTGCAGTGACCCCGAGGTGGCGCAGACGGTATTCGAGATTCTGGAGACGCAGCGGATTGTGGACGGAGAATGCAATCTCACGCTGGTCCGGATGCCCGCACATGGCATGCTTGCCGATATGCTGACCGCGGAGCCGGGCATCACCCAGGCCAGTATGCAACCCCTGCCCGTACCGGTGCGCGAGGGCCACGCAACCCTGCCAAAAGTGCTGTCGGCAAGAAACATTGACTGAAACCGCACTCGTAATCGCTTTACATCATCGTGAACCCCCCGCTATGTTACGCATTGTCAATAGGCGGTTCACAAAGGCATCGCCAGAACATTGCAGGAACATAAGAAGCCGCTCAATAACTTGTTGTGCGAGGGGATGATGAAGATAAGAATAGCAGTGCTGATCGCCATAATGCTCGGCGTGACGTCCTCTGCGATAGCGGAGATGCTCCATCCGTGGCCACGCGAGTTCTGGTCAACAAACAGACAATTCTGCATCGTGGTGACGCCACCGGAGAAGCTGGAACATGCGGGCAATTGCCGCGCCGTCATGTTTGAGGTCAAGGGGACAAACAAGGTGGAGCGATGGGCACGATTTGTGCCTAACAATCTGTCTCCCAGTTACATGTTCATCTCGGACACCGCCGAGTTCATCCTCTCGGTGGGCGACTGGTCGGAATCATCTCATACTCTACCTGTCGTAGTTTACCGAAAGAACTGGCTCATGCGTGCTCACACCCTTGAATCTCTCGGAGTCGAGTCTCAAGGGAACATGGTGGACCCCTTCAATTGGCTGGACGGTGCCAAAGTGTTCTTCGGTCCTGAGCAGAAGACCTTTGTCATAGTACTGAAGACTGGACACCCCATCGTGATTGAGGAAGCCGGGGATGTGTGGGGGCCGACATCCTCAAATCAGGCTGAACGAGACTCGGTGTTATCGTTCATCACAAAGCACAAGGACTCGGCGAAGACGATGCTGCAATACATGGAAGAAGCATCGACGTCGCACGGTACGGCGCTGCCGTGCCAACATGTGAAGCCGAACATTTCGGTGACACTCCATGCCCCAACCGTTCCTCGCATGATTTCCGACGTGAGTGCGCGCGATCTCCCCCCTCAGAGATCTGTCCGGCAGAATGCTGATGGAACGTTCACCAAAATCGAACCGACAGACGAAGAGATTGAAAGCTGGAAGAAGAAGTTCGCCGCACCGGTTGATCTTGTCGTCGAAATTGAAAATACCTCAACTCGTGAGCTGAGGTTTTTTGAGGAATGGAACTCATGGGGATACTGCAATCTCAAATTTGCGTTCGGAGACAGCTTTCATGAGTACTGGGTCACAAAGATTCCTGGTCTGTGGTATAGGAACTTCTCATCATTCCACACTCTGAGGCCCGGCGAGAGTTTTCAGATTCCAGTGGCCTTCGCTGCCCACATCTGGTCTGGACTAGATCAGGTCGAAACTAACGCACCAGCGATTATTTACGTTCGTGCTCTATATGAGCAATACCAAACCCCAATGTTCGGGGGTGCCGAGGGGGTTTGGAGAGGGGCCGCCTCGTCCCCATTTTACCCAGCGGCAGCGCTTCTGCCCCGTTTCGGCTTTCGCACAAGCGAGTGGATGCCCGATCAAGAAAATGAAATAGACCAGACGAACGCTCCACTCGGTGATTTCAGTGATCCTGATGACATCAAAATTGAAATAGAAGATATATGACGGGGATTCATAACCATCACCTGAACCGTATTCCAAAACCGCCGTTTCACTATGGTTATGAAAACGGTTAGGTCAACGTTGAGCCTGTCGAATAATTCACATATTACACATTATTGTGTTGCTCTTTGAGTCTTATTCAGCTATTGTTTCCTCACACTCACCACAGAAACCAGATGATGATGGTACCGGTCTCGCTGACCGATCAACTGATGCCCGGCACGCTTGAATACGCGATTCACCGCCTGATAGAGGAGCGGATCGACACGAGCAGCTTTGATGCGGCTTATGCCAACGACGAGCGAGGCCGGAGCGCCTACGATCCGAAAGTGCTTCTCAAAGTCGTGCTCTTTGGCTATTCACGCGGGATTCTTCACTCGCGGCGTATCGAGCGGGCCTGCAAGGAGAACATAACCTTTATTGCCCTGGCCTGTGGTCAGGCCCCGGACCATAGCACCGTTGCCGCCTTTGTCTCCTCGATGGGGCAGGAGCAGATCGTCGATCTCTTTACGCAAGTGCTGCTTGTCTGCGAGGAGGAAGGATTGCTGGGCGGGACACACTTTTCCCTCGACGGGCTCAAGCTCTCCTCGAACGCCTCGAAGGAGTGGAGCGGGAAGCACAGCGACTTGAAAAAGAAGCATGTCAATCTCAGGAAGAAAGTAACCGAAGCGATTGCCGAGCACCAGCAGGCAGACAGGCATGGCAATGATCCGGATGGCCAGCGGCGCGAGCAGCGGATCAAGCGACTGGAGCAAAAGGCGGATCGGATCGAGAAGTTCCTCGCGCAGAACGAGCCGAAGACGGGCAAGCGGGGCAAGGAGATCCAGAGCAATGTGACCGATAAGGACTCGGCCAAGATGACCACCTCGCATGGTGTTGTCCAGGGCTATAACGCCAACGCCGTGGTCGATGGACAGCACCAGGTTATCGTGCATGCCGAGGTCTTCGGGGATGGCACCGACAGCACGGCAATGGCCCCCTTGCTCGAGGGCACCCGGCGCAACCTCGAGGCGATCGGCAAAGAGGCCCCACTCAAGGACAAGATCGTCAGTGCCGATACGGGCTACTTCAGCACCACCAACCTGCAGGCCTGCGAGGATGCACAGGTTGATGCATACGTTCCGGACCCGAAGTTCAGGGAACGCGATGTACGCTTTGCCGACGCCAAGCGCCACCGCCGCCCGACTGACAAGCACAAGCTCAAATACAAAACCAAATCGCGTTTCAGCAACGATGATTTTCATTTCGATGATGCGCTTGGCAAGCTGATCTGTCCGGCAGGCAATGCGCTATATATCAAGAACCGCAATTTCTCTACAAAAGATGGGTATGAGAGCATCGCCTATCAGGCTCCGGCAAAGATATGCCGCGCATGCCCGCTGCGTGCGAAGTGTCTGCAAAATCCCGATAGCAAATACGGCCGACAGATCCATTATAAAAAGGATCAGCGCCCCGGTAGTTTGATTGATCAAATGCGTGAGAAGATCGACACGCAATTGGGTAGAAAGACATACGGCAAGCGCCTGGCCATCGTCGAACCGGTTTTCGGCAACATACGAGCCTGTAAAGGCATGGACCGCTTCACGCTAAGGGGAAAGCTGAAGGTCAATCTGCAATGGATGCTCTACTGCCTGGTGCACAACCTCGGCAAAATCGCAGCCACACCAGCATACGCACCAGCAGCCTGAGGGCAACAACACCCTGCAACACGGCCAAAAGAGCCTCTCACGAGCCATATCAAGCCCCTGAGAGCCCGAAACATCACAGCAAACATAAATCCCATAAATCCGAACAATTTCAGGTCAGACATTTTTATTTAACAGGACTTGATTGACACGAGAAATAATCGCAAGATGAGCCCCGAAAATGAATTAATCGACACGCACGTTCGCCCAGAGATAATATGAGCACAGTCTCAACATTTCGATTAGCGGTCTCACTGCTTCTGCTGTTTGCCTGTCAAGCAGTAGTGGCGCTCGCAGAGACGATTGTCCACCCGGTAGAAACCCGAGAGTACCCGCAGGAGCAAGGTGTCCTGATCCATGAGTTCCAAGTCTCTGAATACAATACGTGGTTGGGCGGCACGTACCTCAGTAATAGCCTGTCCTACAAGCCGTCCGGGACCACCACAACTGAACAGATTACAGAATGGACGGGGCGATGGGAGAGATATGACCTGTTCGCCCCCAAGATTGTGTACTCACACGGTCTTGCACTCCTTGACCTACCAATCACGAGTCAACTACTTGTTCGTTCCCCATTGGGCCAGTGGCGAGTATTCAGTTTTACAGAGGAGGAACTCGCAAATCATTCGGCATGGGTTCAGGACCAAACGGATTGGGATCGGTCTCATCGCATAGATCAGGTGATCGTCCGAGACGTCGGCTCGAACGCTCCCAGTGTTCTCGTTGAGATCTTGTCCGGTTACGTACGCACCCTTGAGTTTACCATCAACCATGCTGATGCATCCCTTTCCCTAGACAAGCTTAACCGTGTACGCCGACGGAGCATCCAGAAGCCATTGCCGAATGTCCCAAACTACTCATCTTGGATCTTTGCCAGTGCCGTAGGTGTAGCGGTTCTGCTTCTCGGCGTTCTTTTGTGGAGGATCAAGAAAGGCGAACATCTCGGAGCCTATCGTCGCTAATCGCGCCGAAGGCTCAAGATGAGCGTTCGCATCACGAGAATGATAAATAATGATTCAGGAAAATCAGACTGACAAGGTTCTGATCGCATGGTAAATTGTCCCTAATGCAATGCGTAGAGAGGACTAAATATGCCTGAGATATGTAGATTTTTCGGAATCATCATTCGGATGTTTTTTGACGAGCACAACCCTTCACATATCCATGCGGAATATCAGGGGAACAAGGCTGTTTTCGATTTGAATGGAAACATTACAAAAGGGGATCTTGGATCGCGTACGGCCGTTCGGCTGGTGCGCGAATGGATCGACTTGCATGGTAACGAATTGCGTGAAGATTGGGAACTCGCTCAAGCGGGAAAAGAAATCAAAAAAATTGCCCCATTGGATTGAGGTGCATTATGTGGAATCTTAATGACGTTAAACAAATTGAATATAAGTCAGATTATATTTTCAGGATTGTCTTTGATGATCGTACTAGCGGTATAGTTGATTTTTCTGAATATTTGCAACGCGGCCCCATTTTCGCTCCGCTCAAGAATCTTGAATTCTTCCGGCAGGCGAAAATCGAAGGCGGGACAATTTCATGGCCGAACGGGGCGGATATTGCTCCCGAGACGCTTTATGAGAAATGCGAACAATCGGGTGCACGCGACGGCTCACCCGCCGCGCATGACCCGTGACGTTGGACTAAGATTATGAGAAGACATATCACATCCTTAATGGCATTTACATTCGCTCTCCACACTCTGTCTCTAGCTTCTGGTGATTTTCTTCCCATTTCTAAGTCTGATCTAAACTCTCCCCAAACTGTGCATACTGAGCCATACCACGTAAAGCTACCTTCGGAGTTCCCGCAACTAAAAGATATCACCAGAGTCGACATCTATGAGGATAGATGGGCTGCAAAGATTCCGATAGAGGTAGGGCAGAACCAAAAGGAATTTAATTTGTTCTCAATTACAAACGTCAACGAAATCTCCGCACTATACGAGTGTCTCCAAACAGACATAATGTTACCCACCAAGCTTGCACTTAGCGGGTATGCCAGTTTTCAGAATTGGTATTCTGGGACAAACTTGATTATTGAGTCATCACTCCTCAATGGATATTCAACTGTGAGCGTTAACTTCTATGAAAGAGCTATTCCTAAAGGCGGTGCAGTCGGAAAGAGCGAGTCCTTTGCAGAAAAGATATTTGAGTATCATGCCAAAAACATCGATGGGTTCACTCAACGCTTTTTAAAGCGCCTCGACTCCGACAAGTCATCGTCACTAAAGAATCACAGTTTCAATAAACCCAGCGAACAATGGACAGTCCAACAGCCTGCTCCCTAGGATTACTCGTCGCAATCCTAGGAGAGGCACAAGTTGGCATCGAGACAAATGAGGATATTAAAGATACTCTTCGTCGGAATCGTCGGAGCCGCACTCGTGACGTGGGGGTTCGTCAAGTTTATTGTCAGGGATCACGTAGTTTGCATTGAACGGACCGGGCAATCGCTGCGGTATGCCGTCGATGACGGAACCGAGTTCACCAACGTCAATACGTGCGTCACGCACTGTCTGGGGCGCCGAGCATGGAGTCTTCGGAACACGGTGAGGATCTACTCCAGAGCGTCTGTCAGCACGAACGAGGTCCAGTACCTGGCCGATTTGATGTGTTACAACGCCATCTACCCAACAACACTGGAATTAGAGAACGGCAGCGGCACGAGCAGACAGCAGTATCAGCCCGGGGCATACCTTGAGACATTTGGGAGACAGGAACAACTGAATGCCAACCACACATCCGCAGGTATTCGCCAACCTGCGGACGGGTTGCCGAAACCTTCAATGTGACCTCCCATCCATGCCATCAAGAGTGGGGGCTCGCGCCCCTGCTGCTCGTCTTTTGAAAAAGGAAAATAGAGAGGTGGAACTATGAAAACCATTCCACATGATCACTATACCTACCGCGTCACGTGGTCGGAAGAAGACAATGAGTACGTTGGTCTGTGCGCGGAATTTCCGGGATTAAGCTGGCTGGCCGCGGCGCCCGAAGCGGCGCTCCGGGGAGTTCGCTCTGTAGTGGCTGATGTTGTTGAGGATATGAATACACAACGTGTAGGAAGCGAAGGGGAACATGTTAAGGGATATACGGAAGGCACTGCGGGCTTT
>JAIFLS010000192.1 GCA_020048935.1 bacterium
CCGGGGAAGGACCGTTGCAGATAGCCGAACGTATCGGCCCGGACGCGCTTGATCGCGGTGCGCGCCTTGAGTTCGGTCGCCAGGAAATCGCCGAGCGCACCGGTGCCGCTGAGCTGCGCGTTGCCGTGCGAGTCGACTTCCTTGCTGAACGCGGCGGCGATGGACTTGCCGTTTTCATCCGCAATGCCTTCGGAGACGGCGACCACGCAGCGCCCCAGCTTGTCGTAGACCGTTTTCACATCCGCGGCGAAGCGGTCGATGCTGAAGGGACGCTCGGGCAGGTAGATCAGGTGCGGTCCGTCGTCGGGGGCGGTCCGTGCCAGGGCGGCGGCGGCGGTCAGGAACCCGGCGTGGCGTCCCATGATGATGTTGATCTTCACCCCGCCCAGGGCGCGGTTGTCGAGATCGTCGCCCATGAAGGCGCTGGCCACGAACCGCGCGGCACTGCCGAAGCCGGGGGTATGGTCATTCTCGCGCAGGTCGTTGTCGATCGTCTTGGGAATATGGAAGCAGTGCAGCGGATAAGCTGCCTTCTTGGCTTCCTCGTTGATGATGTGTACCGTCTCGGCCGAATCATTACCGCCGATGTAGAAGAAGAAGGCGATGCCGTTGCGGCTGAGCACCCGGAAAATCGCCTGGCAGTCGTCCGGTGTCGGTTTCTTGCGAACGGTGCCCAGTGCCGCGGAGGGGGTTATGGCGATAGCCTCGATCGTCTGGCGTGTCTCCTTGCCGAGATCGATGAAGTGCTCGTCGAGAATCCCCTGGATACCGTGCACCGCCCCGTAGACGGTCTTGATGCACGTGTGCCTGCGGGCTTCCAGCACGGCCCCGGCAAGGCTCTGGTTGATCACCATGGTGGGACCGCCGCTCTGGGCGATCAGCATGTTTCCGGTCACTGTCTTCATGGAATTCTCTCCTGTTTGCGGTCTGTTTCCCTAATTTCGGTGGACGATTACAGGCGACGATTACGGATTAAGAAAGCTGAAATCGTCAATCGTAATCGTCGCCCGTAGTCGTCCACCGGATTTGGTTGTGTCAGTAAAGAGGAGGCCACCCTACCGAAAACGCTGGCGTTTTGCAACCGTTTCGTAGTAGCCTGTCGGGCCACGTTCAATAGACAGGATGCTTACACCATGCGCATGGAAGACGAAATCAAGCGGCGGCGGACCATCGCGATCATCTCGCACCCGGATGCCGGCAAGACCACGCTGACCGAGAAACTGCTGCTCTACGGCGGGGCGTTGCAGCTGGCCGGGTCGGTGACGGCCCGCAAGAGCCAGCGCGCGACCACGTCCGACTGGATGGAACTGGAGCGTCAGCGCGGCATCTCCGTGACCTCCACCGTCCTGCAGTTCGAATACCGAGGCACTGTCATCAACCTCCTCGATACCCCCGGCCACCGCGATTTCTCGGAAGACACCTACCGCGTGCTGATGGCCGTGGATGCGGTGGTGATGGTGATCGACGCGGCCAAGGGCATCGAGAGCCAGACGCTCAAGCTCTTCGAGATCTGCCGCATGCGCGGCATCCCCATCTTCACCTTCATGAACAAGCTCGACCGGCCGTCCCTGAGTCCGCTGGCGCTGATGGACGAGCTCGAGTCGCGCCTGCAGCTTCCCGTCTGCGCGATGAACTGGCCGCTGGGCGACGGCGACCGCTTCCAGGGCGTCTACGGCAGGCAGGAGCGCATGGCGCACTTTTTCGAGCGCACCGCGCACGGTGCCTACCGGGCACCCGAGGCGCTGCACTCGGTCGATTCGGAACCGGTGCGCCAGCGGCTGCCCCCGGATGTGTACGAGGCCGTGATCAACGACCTGGAGATGCTCGACAGCGTCGGCGAGCCGTTCGACCTGGAAGCGGTGCATTCCGGTAACCTGAGCCCGGTCTATTTCGGCAGTGCCATCAACAACTTCGGCATCCAGATCCTGCTCGACGCGATTGTGGACTACGCCCCGCCCCCCCAGGCACGGTTCGTCGCCGGCAACCGCATCGCCCCGGATCATGCCGTGTTTTCCGGCTTTGTCTTCAAGATCCAGTCGAACATGGACCCGAAGCACCGCGACCAGATCGCCTTCCTGCGCATCTGCAGCGGCCGCTTCACGCGCGACATGAAAGTCACCAACACGCGCAACGGCGAATCCGTGCGGCTATCCAGCTCGCACCGCGTTTTCGCGCGCGATCGCGAGACCGTGGACGAGGCTTACGCGGGGGATGTGATCGGGCTGGTCGGGCATAGCGGCTTCGGCATCGGCGATACACTGACCGAGGATCCGGCGATCGTCTACGACGAGATGCCGCAGTTCGCGCCGGAGTGTTTTTCCCAGGTCTACAATCCCGTCCCCGCGCAGTACAAGCGCTTCCAGGCCGGCGTGCAGCACCTGCTGCAGGAGGGTGCCCTGCAGGCGTTCCAGTACCTGGACCCGGCCCGCAACATCCCCATGCTGGGGGCTGTCGGCTCGCTGCAGTTCGAGGTGTTCAAATACCGGCTTGAGAACGAGTACGGCGCCGTCGTGCGCATGGAGCCGGCCACGTCCACCGTCATCCGCTGGGTCGATCCGGAGGGCCCGCCGGTCTCGGAGGAGATGTTGCCACCCGGCGGCAAGCTGATGCTCGACACCTCCCGCCGCATGGTGCTGCTGTTCGATACCGAGTGGGTGCTGAAGTTCTTCTGCGACAAGCATCCGAAGGTGATGCTGCGTAAACTGCCCGCCGCGATCCGCCGCGCGGGATGAGATCATCCTTGGACCATTCCGTTCCCTGACCCCGGCAGCGGAAGTCGCGTTGTTTTGCGGGCGCGGCCGGATCGCTGCGCGTTGGTCATGCCTCACGGAAAATACGCAGCAACCGGAGAAGTGCCGATCGCAGGCGGCCATGTGCAAAACTCTCGGGCAATATGGCACGCAATAAATCCGCGCCCGAGAAATCGGTATTCTTCAGCAGCGCTTCGCTAAGATCCGCTTCCCGCAGGTTCGCCCCGGAAAAATTAGTCTCGTGCAGATTGGCCCCTTTAAGATTGGCTCTCACTAGATGCCCATTTCGCAAATCCGTCCGGTTCAGGTTCGCGTCCTCCAAATCCGCCCCGGTTAATATCGCCTCGCGCAAATTCGCCCCGGCCAGATTTACCCCGCTTAATTGGGCTCCATTGAAATCGGCTTTTTGAAGGTCGGCGGCCTCTAGCGATGCACCACCAAGCGAGGCCCCGTACAAATCCGCCCCCGCGAGATGAGCTCTGGACATAATGGCTTTGCGCAGGTTTGCATAACGCAGATTGATCCCTTCGGAATGGGTTTCGCGAAGGGTGGCGCCACTCAATACTGCTTTTCTCAGGTTGGCGCCCGATAACGTCGCGAAATCAATATCCGCCTCGCGCAAATCCGCTTTGCAAAGGATGGTCCCGGACAGGTTGGCTTCTTCAAGATCGGCCTTGTAAAGATCGGCTTCCCGTAAATTCAGGTTGCTTAGATCCGCCTTGCTGAAGTCCGGCTTGAATTCAGCATTCTCCTGGCGGCGCTGGGCACACCACACGTTCCAGCATGCTACTCCGCTTTTCAGAAGCCGAACCTGTATGTGATCCGCCATAGGGAAGCCCTTGCCCACGTATTAACACCAAGCACCTGGATGCCACAATCCAGACAACGCGGCTAATCTTAACACAACCTGCAAGGCAAGGCTATCTTTTCCGCAAGGGGGAATGGGTTGCCCTTTGTGTTCACATAGTTGCTTATACCGACTTTTCCCGTTTCTGCTTTACCCCCCGTCAACCTACAGTGAAATCGCAGACCAGAGGCAGGTGATCGGAGTACTGGACCGACGGGATGTCAAAGTGCCGCATCTCGATCCCGGGACTATGGAACAGGAAATCGAGCTGGCGTTTCGGCCGCCAGCTAGGGAAGGTCGCCAGGCCCTCGCGATTGGCATTGATCAGCCCGGTAGCGGCGAGGAAGAGCCCGGTTTCGTGATCACCCCAAAGCGGATTGAAATCGCCTGCCACGATATGCGGCTTCTTCGTCTCCTTGACCATCGCATAGAGCTGCTGCAACTGGTGATGCCGGATACGGAACTTGAGCGAGAGATGGACCAGGAAGACGGTCAGCGCTTCCAGTTCCAGCTCGATCACCAGCCGTTTCACCCCCTTGTCGAAGTAATGGAACTGCTGGTTCTGTATCGTGTCGCGTGTGAGGAACGCGTTCCCCTGCTTGTTGAGCACGGGAATCCGGTTGATGAAGGCATCGTCATGGTACTTCGACCGGTAGGCATGATAGTGGCCGAGTCGCTCGGCAATTCGCTCGGCCTGATGCTCGCGCCGGTAGCGGAAAGAACCGGAATCCACCTCGACCAGCCCGACGATATCCGGTGCCAGCCCGTGCAGGAAATCGGCGATGGTTTCGACATGGTCACGCGTGCGGCGCAAGTACCCCTGCCACGGAAAACAAAATCCGCCGCCGGTCCCGTAACGCATATTGTAAAGCACCATTCGCATGTCAATACCACCTATCCTGATACCCTCGCACTTTTTGCGGCACCAGGACCCGCAACGCCAGCGGCTTGACCTCGATCTCGATCCGCGTGCCGGCATCCACCAGTTCACCGTCAAGCTGGATGGGGGCCGCTTTCGTCCGCGTGATAACCATTTTCGAGGCACTTTGCGTGATCACGCGTGGAATCCGCTTCACCGAACCGTCGAAAAGCCGCCCGAGATTGGCCAGCAATAGCGGGAAATCCTTCTGCAGGGCACCGACAAACTCAAGTTTACCGTCACTATCCTCGGCATCCGGAGCGATCATTGCCCCGCCCCCAAATTGCGTCAGGTTCGCCACCGTCAGGATCATCGGGCTCTTCAAGTCGATGATCTCGCCCCCGTCGAACGATACGCGCATGTCCTGCCGCTCATACTCGAAGAACTCCTGCACACCGGCGAACACATACGGCAGGATTCCCCGCATCGGGTACTTCTCGAAGGTCCGAACGAAGGCCGCGTCCCAGGCCATGCTACAGGTCACGAAGAACGGGGTCCCATTCACCACGCCGACATCGATCCGCCGCACAGTCGCGTTGACCAGTGCCTCGACCGCCTTGGCGGCCGTCAATGGAATCGCGAAGTGCCGGGCAAACCCATTGCCGCTGCCACCAGGAATCACACCCAGCGCAACATCCGTATCCACCAGGATCCGCCCGATCGTGCTGACGGTCCCATCCCCGCCGGAAACAAGGATCGTGTCAACCCCCTCGGCAACCGCGCGCCTGGCCTTGGCGACCCCGTCCTCCTTGCTCTGCGTGAACTGGTAGGAGAGATCGATGCCATCGACATCCCAGAAGCGGTCCAGCGCCTGCCGCATGGTATTGAATAATCGTGGCAACCCGGATTTCGGATTGATAAGAACCCGTACTTTTCGCATTCGCCCGCACTCCTTGATAATGGAACCAAGGCTACTCTAGCAAGGAATCAGGCAAAGACAAGTGTCGACTCCTTTATTCCAACACTCAACGCCCAAGGAACACGGGCGACTGCCAGAGGGAGGGACGCCGGCCTCGGCGTCCGAGGCAAAAGGAAGGGCATCTGGCGAAGCCGGAAGGGCATCTGGCGAAGCCAATTCGAGAATGCGCGCGTGGTCAGACGGGCGGGCGGACAGCGAGCCGCTGTCCCTCCCGATGTGTATCCAACCGCTGCCCCTCCCGATACGTTACCCACTTGTGTGCGCCCGGGCGCACAATCACTTCGTAAACAGGTCGAGAATCGCGCGCGAGGGGACCGCATTCTTGATGGTCATCTGGTGATTTACCGGGATATTGACCGTCCTGGACCGGGGCGGCGGCGAAGGTCCCTTGCGCACAGGACCCTTCTCCTCCTCCCGGGGCGGGACTTCACCATCCGGCGCATGTTCCTCGTCCGGCGCATCCACCGCTTCGCAACGGACGACCGCAGCCGGATCGCCGGCATGGTGCCGCCCGAACAGTTTATCAAGGACCCCGCCTTTGGTTCCCTGGTCAAGTCTGACATTGCCGGCGGCAATCGACGTCGTTGACGAAACCAGTCCGACGACATCACCGCGGTCATTGAAGATGGCGCCGCCACTGGATCCGACCGCATAGTCAGCCGTGATGTTCATGACCACGTTCGTCCGCTCCCCCATGCTGTAGCGGGAGACGTAGCCGCTGGTGAGACTGTAGAAATGATTTCGGGGATGCGTGATCAGCGTCACAGGCCGCCCCACCGGCTCATCGCGGAAAACGGGTGCCGCAGGCAGGCCGGAGGCTCCCCTGAGCTTGATGGCGGCCACATCATGCACCGGGTCGGCAGCAAGGATCTCGTCAACCAGGAACACGCGGCCGTCAGCCATCATCACCGCCATGGCCAGAAGCCGGGGCTGGGCAATCTCAACGACATGGTAGTTGGTCAGCAGCACCCCGCTTTCGTGAATCACGACACCGGAGGAGAGGCTGCTGTGCAAGCACTGGCAATTCTTGCTGGCGCAATGGTAAAAGATACCGACCACCACCACGCTGTCGATCCTCTGCCGGTAGATCTCGGCCGGGGTCATGCTGAGCGTCCCTGGCACCGGCAATTCAAGCGCGCAGGATCGGCGCGCCAATTGCGCCGGACGGTGCTCGACAAAACGGTCAGGCGAATCCCCGACCAGGGTGGTCACCTTCGTCTCGAATTCCTTCCGCAACCGTTCATCATCGATCACACGGACACCAGCGGCATCCGTGATAATGGCCTTTCCGTTTTCAAGCGCCCCTACCGCCGCGTCGCCGGTCGCCAGGCTCGCGGGACTGCACACCAGGAACACCCCGCAGCAGATCATGATCACGCGCGTCACCGTATCACTCCTCATAGGTCACGTCCTTGCCAATTCATTTCAACGCCCAACGCCCAACGTCCAACAACCAAGAAAAGACTCCTCAACTTGGGCGTTGGATGTTGGGCGTTGGATGTTCATTATCCCCTAAGTTACCCCATCCGTTCTCGTGCGGGAACCCGGCGCGACACCGTATTATACCCCCCGCCATCACCATTCCGCCACCAATCAGCATGCCCGGCACCAGTAATTCATATATTTTATCTGGCCTGACTATAAATCACAACTATTGCCCATATCGCAATCACTGACGCAATATCGCCATTATGTTGTCGCACTCCCGCTTGTGATAAATCTTCACAGGAGCGTTATACTGCATGTAGATAACACATAATTTGGTAATGGAAGGGAATCCAGTTTGAAAGCAAGGTGGTGATCATGGATAGAATGACAAGAATGATGTGCCTCGTTGCGGCTTTGCTGGCTGTGATGATCTGCCGGCGTGCGGATGCGATCCATCTCGGGGCGGGCGATCTACCTTACGCGCAGGCCATGGGGCACCCCTTGGATCAGGCGGTGAACGAAAAGTATGATGGCAAGGCCTTTTTCATGAATCTGGGGCCGACGGGAATCCGGGCCCGGATGGATCCCGATGAACCCAAGGCGTTCAAGGTGATGTTTGTCTTCCAGGACGCCAACTCCCCGGCCAAGGGCAAGATTGCCGTCGGGGATCATATCATCGGCGCCAATGGCAATACGTTCAAGGATGAGCATGGATTCCACCGCAAGCAGGCGAATGCCGTGGGCTGGGCCGGGCCACCCTTCGAACTTGCGCTGGCTATCGAAGACAGCCAGGGAAAAGATGGCAAGCTTGATCTGATCGTCCTGCAGGGCGGCGATAGGAGCAAGAAGACAAACGTCAGCATCCAGCTCAAGCCTGTCGGCAGGTTTTCGCCAACGTACCCCTGGGACTGCCCCAGATCGGACAAACTCCTGAAAGAACTCTGCGACTTCATGTTCGAGGAGAAGCTACAGGGCCGCCCGGACGAAATACAGGCTGTCCTCGCCCTCTGGGCCTCCGGCGACAAGCGGGCGATCCCGCTGGTGAAAAGCAAGGCCGAAGGACTCATGAAAAACTTGGCCGATCCGATGGACGGAGGCATGTCCACCTGGATGTGGGGATATAACGGTATATTCCTGGGAGAATACTACAACGCCTTCAAGGATAACGGAGTCAAGCCGGCGGTAGAGGCGCTAGTCGACTGCTATGAAACAGGCCAGGACTGGAAGTCCGGCGGTTTCTCGCACCGTCCTTTCCCGGCCATTGAAAGACGCGTGGCTGAAGGCGGCCCGAAAGGATACGGCTCAATGGCCGGCCCGGGCGGCCTTTCCATGCTTGCCCAAAGCATCTTCAAGGCTACGGGACTTCCCTACTCCCAGAAGGCCTACGAACGAACACACCAGGCATTCCTGCAAACCGCCGGAGGCAATCCGGACGGAGGTATCGCTTACGGGTTTAATGGATGGGGGAGTGTGCAAATTCACGTGGAGAAACCCGATCTTTCCAAAAGCAAGCGAGGCATCGGATTCATCTCGCCAGTCACGCTCAAGGACGCAGGGCCCTACCAAGTCGAGAAATGGACAGAACTCTCGCCCGGCAAATGGGATATGCAGATGGTATCTCCAAAAGAATTCCCCTGGCTTGAACAGGACGCGGCCAAGCTCCATTTATACGACCTGGACAAGGACCGCCGTCTTGTCGTCATGGACGGCACCCTCCCCGAACCGACTTCATCTTATAACACAGGATCCCGTGGCGGCGGTCACAACGCCCCCGTCGGTATGGGTGCACTTGCCCATTTCATCGGGAACCAGGACAACAAGTCATGGAATTATCTTGGCAAGCATATGGCCACATGCTGCGCATACAGCCCGAAAACCCTGTGGGACGGCCACGCTTCTTCGGTCATGCACGCCTTCTTCGGAGTCCTCGGTGCCTCACGCGCAGACGAGAAGGAGTTTCGCGCCTTTCTGGATTATTCAAAAACCTGGATCATCCTATCCGAAACACACGACGGCAAAGGACTCGTGGAGCAGCCGTTCGGCCTCGATCGAAACTCTACTTGCAGCATCAAACGGGACCGATCTGTTTATACCCATATCGCCATCCTGTTGCTTTCGCTGCCGAAGCGAACCCTGCTGATCACCGGGGCCGATTACGCCACCCCCGCGTCGCCGGCTGCCGCCAAGCCCGTATCCAGGCACAGCGCGTTTGCCCGCCCGCCGGAACCGGCCATCCGGGCGGCACGCACAGTCTCCGCAGAGAAGCAGATCATCCTGGACAATGCGTTGAAACGCACACTGATCGCCATGAGCGAAAGCGATGCCCTCAAGCCGATCCCGTTTACCATCTCGGTCGCGCCCCGGCGAGTCTGGCTGAAAAAGGCCGCTGAGGATGGCACGTTGACCTTCCAGTTGGAGGACGGCACCCAGACAGCCGACTTCGGCTGGGACGCATTGACCGCCGCTGATCGCGGCATGCTGGCCCAACTCGTGATGAACCTGAAGCCGGAAAGCACCGATGCGAAGGCCATGGCCGCAGTCTACCTGGAATCGTTTGGCAAAGTCGAGGCCGCAGACCGTCTGTTCGATCAGGCAGGCGAGTCGTCGCGCGGCAAACTCGAGCCTCTCTTCAACTGATCGCCGTGCTGCTTAAGAACTTGTGAAGCGCCGCTTGGCACGATAGGCGGATGGCGAGATGCCTTCTTCGCGGACAAACGTCTCGTAGAGGACCCGTGCGCTATTGAATCCGGACTCCTGGACCAGCATCTTGATCGGATCATCACTCTCGGCAAGCCGCCACTTCAGCCGGTCCAGCCGGCAACGGATGATTTCCTGCGTGACGCTGCGGTTGAGGATCTCGCGGAAACGCCGCTCGACCGTCCGGCGCGACGCCGAGACCGCCTGCGCCACATCCTGCACGCCGATCGAATCGCAGGAATGATCCATGATAAAGCGCAAGGCGGCCGCCACCAGCGGTTCCTGCACCGCGACCGCATCCGTCGAGCGCCGGGCATGCAGCGTGCGGGGCTCCACCAGGATGATCTTCCGCCCGCTCTGCTTGTACCCCTCATCGAACATCTGATCCAGCAGCGCGGCGGCCTCGTAGCCCGCCTGGCTGTAATCCATGTCGATAGCCGTCAACGACGGCGTGGTCAGCAGGCAGAGGTTGGGTTCGTTGTCGGCACAGATCAACCCGAGGTCATGCGGGATTTTCAGCCCCAGTTCCGGGGCGATATCCGCGATATAGCGACAAAGCAGATCGCTGGGGACAAACAGGCCGAGCGGTTTCGGCTGGGCCTTGAGCCATTCGCGGATGTTATGCGACCACGATCTCCAGACTTCGGCACTGGCATCCACCACCGCAGGCGCGACAAAGGACGCGCAGGCGAAGCCGCGCGCCTCCAGATAGGCGGCATAACCGAGGGAGTCATCATTGATCAGCGATGCATCGCACATGGTGATCTGCGACTGCCGCTTCTCATTGACAACATAACCGAAATGCCCGAACCCGCGCGAGAGCAGGTGCTGACCGGCCATGCGCCCCCCCTTGGGGAAATCAGGGAAAACGCAGGAGATCGGCACCGTCACGCGGGAATCGCGCCACACATCCACGATCGGGATCCGCAGCCGACTGGCCTCGTCGACCAGTTCGCGGGTTGCCTGCGCGAGCAGGCCATCAAACGGCGGGGCGGATGGATCGGCATGCCGCAGATCGTCGATAGCGAAGGGTGCCAGCACACACTCGAATCCATCGTGCGTCTGGCTGTATTTGCGTATGCCGCGGTATAACTGCTGGTCCTCGGCATGCAAATGCTGCGCGTTAACGGCAACCCCGATGCGTCGTTTTTCCGCCATAGAAGCCCTCCCGCATCCAATTCGTGTAGAAAACGATTGGATTGAAAGGAGGGGAGACTAATGCGGCAGGGGCTACCCCGCAAGCTTTAAATCACTGCCGGCACGCACGAAGACGGGAATCCTCTCCAGCGGGGCTTGCGCCTCGAAGGTCGTCCCTCCCGCATGTTCCTCGCCCGTCCAGGCATCACGCCAGGCGGTTCCGTCCGGCAGGTAGACCGGTCGCGAGCGGGTTCCGTGCGTCACGACCGGCGCGACGAGCACATCCGGACCGAACATGAACTGATCCTCCACCGACCATGCCTGCGCATCAGCCGGGAAATCGACGAAAAGCGGCCGCATCGGCGGCAAGCCCGAGACCTCGGCCGCCTTCATCTGCGCCATGATGTAGGGGCGTAACCGGTCGCGCAGCCGGATCTGGTCGCTCAGGATCGCGCAGGCTTCCTCGCCGTAAGACCACACCTCGTTGGACACATTCGGGTGGTTCGGATCGGCTTTACCCTCATCGGCATCGGCCTTGGGAGCGCTGTCCTTGCGCACGCCGTGCAACCGCATGATCGGGCAGAAGACGCCGTACTGGAACCAGCGGACCATCAATTCACGGAAGTCCGGACTCGAAATATCGCCGCCATGGAAACCCCCGATATCCGTTGTCCAATAGGGGATACCGCTCATGGCGATATTGAGTCCCCCAGCAACCTGGCGACGCAGCGAATCAAAGGTCGACGGGATATCCGCCGACCAGATCGCCGCCCCATAGCGCTGCGAACCGACCCAGGCTGAACGTCCAAGCGTCATCGGGGCAGGCTCGCCTTCAGCCACCAATCCCTCGAAGAAGGCCTGGTGATGACAGCGAGGGTACAAGCCGGCCACCTCGCGTCCCGTGCCCAGGTGGAAACGAGTGTTATCCAATTCCAACGGTATCAGCTCCGGTTCCATCGTATCGAGCCAGAAGAGGCGTATACCGTATTGGACGTAACCCTTCTTGATCTGTTCCCAGAGGAATCGGCGGGCCGCCGGGTTTGTGGCGTCATAGAAGGTTTGCAGGGCGGCACCATTCTGCATCGGCGCGCCCCGCTCATTACGAAGCAGGAGTCCATGCTGTTTCATGTACTCGTAGTTTTCGCACGAGAAATCGACAGTCGGCCAAACCGATACCATACACTCCATCCCCATTGACTTGAGTTCCGCGACCATCGCCTTAGGGTCGGGCCAGCAGCCGGGATCAAACGTCCAGTCACCCATCTTTGACCAATGGTGGAAGTCGATCACCATGACCGATACCGGGAGCTGCCGCCGATGATATTCGCGAGCAACCGCCAGCAGTTCCTTCTGCGTCTTGTAGCGCAGTTTACACTGCCAGAACCCCGCCCCCCATTCGGGGAATTCGCTTGGTTTCCCGGTCACGTCGGCGTAGCGCTCAAGGATGGCGGCGGGGGAGTCATCAATCACCACGTAATAGTCGATCTGGTAGCCCTGATCCATCGTCCAGCGGGTATCGTTACGCCCCAGCGCCACGCGGCCCAGGCCGGGATTATTCCAGAGGAAACCATAGCCCTTGCTGGAGACCATGAAGGGGATCGAAACCTCGGAGTTGCGGTGCATCAGGTCCATGGTGCAGCCCTTCTGGTCCAGATAGCCGTGTTGCCGCTGCCCGAGCCCATAGAGCTTCTCGTCATCGCTGGCAACGAAGCGCTGATCGATTTTCCAGGCACCCCGCTCGGGAACAAAGGTCCTCGCCCAATGTTCGGCCGTGGTCTTGCGCTGCTCCTGCAACAGAACCTTCGAATCCGAGGTGCGCGAGAACGTCACCAGCCCCATGCGGGGAATCGTGATGCTGCAGGTCATTTCGCCATTGACCAGGGTAACCGCATTCGCATCGATCTCCAGACGAACGCCGTCTGGCGTCCGCGGATCGTCAAGCAATCCGTTCGGCAAATCCCGGAACCCGGCCTCCTGCGTTACCCGCACCCGCACGCCATTACGCCCCCAGGGCTCGACCCAGACCTGTTCATGCTCCCGCTGCCAGATAAAACCGTTACCGACTTTACGCGTCAATGCTTCCATATTCTACTCCGCTTCTTGTTTATAACTTGACCGTTTTGCCGCACTTTTCGGAAGACGACTGCGGGCGACGATTACGATTAACGATGCTCATGCTCCGCAGGCTCGCGAGGACGCTGCGCAAGAGAATGTAAATGGCGAAGCCCTCGTAATCCGTGGTCGTCGCCGTAGTCGTCCACCGCTTCCACTCCCATGAAGTTACCAATCTGTTTTTCACAACTCACTGCACAAACACATAGATCGTCCCATGCGTGCCGAGCACGGGCTGAAGAAACGCCAGCAGCGCCCCGTACGTCAGCTCCGGCGGCACGAACACCAGCAGCACACCCGGCAACGGAGCCTTGCCGCCGGCCACGCGCGCCTGCGCGTCGGCATCCAACTGCTCACGCAAGGCCTTGGGCTCCGCCACGCCAAGCACCCGGCGGGTGAACGTCGGTTTCGGGTCCGTCCCCGTCCAGACCGATTCATTCAGGACCATTTCCGCCGCGACCTTGCCCGCTTCCTGCAGCCGCAGGTGAAATTCCCATGGCTGCGACGGCCGCCCCTCCGGCTGCATCCATTCCTTCTGCGGCACGAACGCCCGGTAGTAGAGCTGCCCTTCCGGCGGCGGCTCCATGCGGAGCATCCCGAGCGTCTCCATCATGGCCAGTGAAACCGCCGGTTTCAGGATCTCGCCCATTGGCAGATCACCGGCCATGTGCAGTTTGACCTGCGGTGCGATATCCTGCGTGCGCATGGCCATCAGTTGCTCCAGGACCGGCACCAGGACGGGCGACTCCGCCAGCACCTTGTCCTCGGCCCCTGAAAGGCGGAAGACCACGCCGGTCGCGGCGGCGGAATAGAGCAGGGACAACTCGACCTGCGGGGTAGGTGCCGACTGTCCGGACTCGCCCGGTTCCATCAGGATCGTCAGCAGCGTTCCCCCCTCGAACGCGCATTCGGGATTGACCACCTGACGCCCGTAAAGTTCACCCTTGTTCGCCTGGCGGGGAACATCCAGAACCGCCGTCTGCTCGTTGTAGATCGAGGCCACCGACCTCGGGTCGTAGGCATCCGCCGCATAGACCTGCGCACCCTTGCCGTCCGGGGACGGGACCTTGATCGAGCCCGTGAAGACAAATCCATCCTCCGGTAACGTCTTCTCCGTCTCGTTGTCCAGCACCAACTCCTCGATCCGGACGGGAATCCCGCCATCCACCGAGACTTTCAAATTGACGCGATCCCCATCGGCCCAGAAACGCAAGGCAGACGGATTGAACGGGGAACCGGGTTTCAGGCCGATGAATTCAAGCGCCTTGTGGACATCGCTCGGTTTGGCATGCGACCAGAGCAAGGCCTCGTAGCCGTGGCTGCTATCCTTGTCGACGAGCAGGAACTCCAGTTCCGTTCCCGCCCCGAGCCCCGTGCATTCCGCCAGCACCTCGACCTGCCGCGTCTTGCGATTCGCCACCAGGCCGGGCAGCACCAGCACATCCGGATTGCCGGCGTGGGCGGCCTGCGCCGCCTTGTCACGCTCAAGCGACTTCGCCTGGCCTGCCGGCCGCGGGCCATAGTGCTCGTTCTCCTCCTGCGCCCTGGCCGAAAGCACCCCCTGCATCAACAGCGTTATCAACAAAAACCGGCACATGGACATCGAACCACGCCACCTGCAAGGGTCCCCGAATACCGTCCCGTCACATTCATGCATAACCATGTTATAAAGTCTCCATCTCGACATACGCCATTCCCAGCGACGCGGCGACCGCGGGATGGGTAATGTTCCCCTTGTAAGTATTAACTCCCTGCCGCAAGGCCGGATCATGGCAAACCGCATTCTCGAAACCGTGATTGGCCAGCTTCAACCCGAACGGCAGCGTCTGGTTCGTCAAGGCCATTGTCGAGGTCAACGAAACCGCACCCGGCATGTTGGTGACCATGTAGTGGACAATCCCATCAACCGTGTAGACGGGATTGTCATGCGTTGTCGGCTTGCTGGTTTCCAGGCAGCCGCCCTGATCAATGGCGACATCCACCACTACCGCCCCCGGTTTCATCAGCGCCAGGTCTGCCTGCGTCACCAGCCGTGGAGCGCTCGCTCCAGGCACCAGGACCGCCCCGATCAGCAGATCACACTCACGCAGCACCGCCTCGATGTTTGCCCGCGAACTGAAAAGCGTCTGTAGCGAATTACCGAAAATATCATCCAGTGCCACAAGACGGGGCTGCGAAATATCCAGCACCGTCACCTCCGCCCCCATTCCGACGGCGATCTTCGCCGCGTTCGTCCCCACGACACCACCGCCGAGTATGGCCACCTTCCCGCGGCGCACCCCGGGCACACCGCCCAGCAGCACCCCCCGCCCCCCCATCGGACGCTCCAGGTACTTGGCCCCTTCCTGCACCGACAGCCGCCCCGCGATCTCGCTCATCGGTGTCAATAGCGGAAGCGAGCCATCAGCCAGCCGCACGGTCTCATAGGCAATCCCGGTAACGTGCCGCGCAAGCAATGCCTCGGCCTGTGGCTTGTCTGCGGCCAGATGCAGGTAGGTATAGAGAATCTGCCCTTCATGAAAGAGCGGATATTCCACCGGCTGGGGTTCCTTGACCTTGACGATCATTTCGGCATCGTCAAACAAACGCCGCACGTCGGTTTCAATACGGGCACCGGCCTTTTCGTAGTCCTCATCCTTGAAACCGGCCCCTTCGCCAGCCCCCGCCTGCACGGTGACCCAATGCCCATTCCTGACAAACGCCGCTACCCCGGCCGGCGTTACGCCCACCCGGTACTCGTGCCGTTTGATTTCCTTTGCCACTCCAATATTCATCTCACTCCTCACTATCGCGTCACCGCCGCCAGCAGACCTTGTGACAATGGCGGTCAATGTTGAGTTGGTGTCTCCCGTTAACTGTTATCGAGGGGCAATTCATCACCCGAATCCGTATAGCCTGGCAGATCCAGCTTGAAGTCCGGACGGTCCTGGATGATCAGGCCTGCATCCGGATTCAGCGACACCTCGGTAGGCGGATAGACCTTCCACGTGTCGCCCTCGAATGCTCCGGTCTCGCCCGCCTGAGCCAGCCACTTGATGATCTGCTGACGCAGGTCCTTGACAACCGCCCGCGTGGACGGTGAGCCGCAACGATTGCGCGTCTCGCCGGGATCCATCAGCCGGTCAAAGAGGAATTCGCGATTGTCGGGCGCGCTGTAGGCGTACTTCCAGCGACGGGTCACCATGGTGTAGATCGCCGTGGCCCCTGTGCGATATTGCGAGAAGACGGCCTCGCGACCGGACGTGCCATCCAGCAGGGAGGAAAGGTCCACCCCGTCCAGCGCCAGCCCGTCAGTGTCGCAGCCGGCAGCGGCCAGCACCGTCGGCATGATGTCCACCAGATTGGCGGGCGCATCACAGCGCACGCCGCCCTCGAAGCGCCCCGGCATCCAGGCCAGCAGGGGCACGCGCGCGCAACTGTCGTGCATCGACCGTTTGCCGAAGCAGTTGTAGTCGCCCAGATGCTCGCCGTGATCG
Source organism: bacterium (assembly GCA_020048935.1). Classification (GTDB taxonomy): domain Bacteria; phylum Verrucomicrobiota; class Kiritimatiellia; order UBA8416; family UBA8416; genus UBA8416. Next base: position 16,286 of record JAIFLS010000192.1, read on the forward strand.
GCCGTCAGCAGCACCAGCGTATTCCCGAGTTGCCCGGTCCTCTCCAGCGCCTCGAGCGTTCGACCCACCTGGTAATCGACGAAGGAGATGCAGGCGTAGTAATGCGCCTTCATGTTGCGCAGCAGGTTGTTGTCGATCCCCTGGTCACGGTACTTGTAGCGGTTCTGCATGCGGTTGACATAGGTCTGCAGACTCTCGACGTCCGCCGGCACGTTCGGCAACGGCATATCAAAGGCACGGTAAAGCTTGTGCCACGGCACCGGCGGCGCAAATGGCGGATGCGGATGAACATAGCTGGAGAACAGGAACCAGGGCTGCACACTGCCCTTCTGCGCCTCGACAAAGGCGACGGTGCGGTCTCCAACCCACTGGGTCGGGTGCAGCCGTTGCGGCATCTGGGAGACCTGCGGCACGTAGTACATCTCGCCGCGCACGGCATGGGGCTCTGGCAGCTCGCCCCAGCCCTCGGCCTCCAGGAACCGGGTGTAGTCGTCGCTGGCGCGCCGCGGCACCTCCTCCTGGATCTCGCGCGACTGGAAACCGCGCAGCGCCTTCGGATCGCGCGTGAAGTGGCATTTGCCGATTCCATGCGTGCGATAGCCCGCATCGGCCAGCACCTGCATGAAGGACGGGCGATCCTCCGGCATCGCCCAGGCATTGTCATAGCAGCCGGTACGCGCCGGGTACTGCCCGTAATGCATACAGCAGCGCGCCGGCACGCAGACCGGCGACGGTGAATAGGCGCTCGTGAAGGCCACACCCTGCCCGCAGATACGGTCGAAAGCCGGTGTCTTGATCACCGGGTTCCCTAGCGCGGCAATCGTGTCAAACCGCTGCTGATCCGTGAACAACAGAAGAATATTCGGTTGCTTCATAAAAATCTCCATTGCACGTTAAAGGTTGCCGCTTGCCGTTTCGTGATTCCTTGTTGTTCTCTCAATAACTGTAGCTTGTTTATAACTTCAATTCATTTCAACGCCCAACAACCAACATCCAACGCCCAACAATCCAAGGAAATGCTCCCCAACTTGGACGTTGGTTGTTGGTTGTTGGATGTTCGATTCGATTTTTCTCCAGTTACCCATTCATTTTCGCCCGGTGCCCCGGGTGGTTGGCTTACCTGTTCGTCGGTCTTAAGCATTCCGCATTCACACGTTCCTCATTCGCATCGCCGCCTCGATCTCGGCAATCTCGAAGGGAGCCGCGCCGGTCAGCCGCTCGCAGCCATCGGGCGTGATCACGATCGTGTCCTCGACCCGGATATACTGGTGCTCGGGCTTGCACCAGACCATCGGGTCGAGCGCGCACACGAAGCCAACCTGCAAAGGCTGGGTTTTCCAGGCCGGATTCATGGCATCGTGAACGCTGAGTCCGACGCCATGGTTCAGATAGCCCACGCCAGCGGCGGCCATCTGGTCCAGCAGCGCGGTCTGATCCCCGAACGGCGATGCCGGATCCTTGCACTGCCGCGCCATGCGCCGGAGCGCCTCGGCATAGATCTCCAGCGCCAGTGCCCCCGGACGGATCAGGTCCAGCAGCGTGTTGTGGTAGGCGGCGATAAAGCCGTAGACGCGCCGGTGCCAATCGCTGAAAACCCCATTGACCGGCCAGATGCGGGCGATGTCGCTGGCGTAGTGCCGCAGGTCCGGCCCGCAATCCATCAGCACCACATCCCCGTCGCGCATCGTCGCGTTGTTGCGATGATAATGCCCGTTCCAGTTATTCTGCCCGCTGGCGGCGATCACCCCGTAACCAAGACCGCAGTGCCCCTGGTCACGGAAGACAAACTCGGCAATCGCCTGGAGGTGCGTCTCAGTCACGCCCGGACGCGTCGCCTTCATGGATTCGACCATGACCGCCGCCGAGAGCTGACCCGCCTGCCGCAGCACCTCGATCTCCGCCGGACTCTTGATCGTGCGCATGTCGGAAACCAGTGGGCAGGCATCGGCAATCTCGATCGCCGGGAAGCGCTCCTTGAGCAACCGGATCAGGCGCTTGTGGCGCGGTTCCGCCTGGTCCCATTCTTCCTCCTCCCGGCGCTTGGCGCAACCATTCGCGCCGAAGCGGGTCACGCCGCCGCCCTCCACTTCCGCGTGCGGGACATAAAGCAGGGAAACCGCCACCAGCGCGGCGGTCAGCTCCGACGAAGGGAATACCCCGTCGAGCTGGAGGCGCTGCCGGATCATATCCGCATCCTCGAACCCCAGCTTGTCCTCGGGCTCGCCCTCCATCTTGTCGCGCGAGGGGAGGAAAAGCCGTGTGCGTCCATCCTTGCCGTCGATCAACAGGTAGGAATGAACCGTTTCCAAACCGCAGAAATAATAGAAATTGGCATCCTGTACCGGTACATCACCCGGCACCGGGGGTGCGCTGGCAACCAGCAGATGCGCCTTGGGACCGATCCTGCCGGCTATCGTGCGACGACGCGCCGCCAGCTCTCCGGCGGTGAAATCCCGGCTGAAGAGAAGATCAAGACCACTGATATCGTGAATGAGATTAGCCATTTTGCACTCCGTGTTTGAAACGAAAGCATCGCATATTCGCAGCGCAACAGCAACACGTGATTACGACAACTGGAAGCTAGGATTGCGACAGGCAGAAAACAACGGATTGGGATGCCTGGTTTTCGGGAAAAATCTTTTTCTGGGGGTTGTTGACAACGTTTTGGCTCGATAGATTTATGCACGTATCGGGAATGTGGTTTAGTCTAATAGGTTGTTTCGAGTGTCTGATTGCGTCGGGGGGTATTCTTATGAAAACGAGAGAAAAAACAAAATGGATAGGGTTGGTGTTGCTGATGTCGCTGGCTTTGGAACCGCTGGCCTTGGGTGACGACAAGGCGGTTTCAGATCCTGTTAGCGAATGGCAGGAAGCGGCGTTCAATTACGAGTATGCGGCCGACGCACAGGAGTCGGCGGCTGAATCGGTTCTGGAGCAAGCCGACGATGTGCGCAATACGTTTCAGGAGGATGTTGCCAAGACCCGTCGCAACAAGGTTCAATCGGGAAATCTGCAGTTGCGTGCGGCGGATTTGATACTGGCCGCCTCGACTAATCTTGATAATGCGGCGCGTGTATGGCGCCAGGCGGCGTCGGTAACCGGGCGCGAAACGGCTGCCGGCCAGTATTTTGTGGCCGCCGGGCAGGCGGCCACCACGAAATCCATGGGTTTCGTGCGCCGGTCGGTCGATCTGTGCGAGCAGGCGGCCGTCGTCTTCGCGGAGGAGGATGAATTCCTTAGCCAGGCGGGGGCGAACCAGAAGGCCGCCGGCTTGCGGGAGCGACTGGCCAAGCGCAAGGCTCCCTTTCAAGAGGTAGGAAAGCAAGATGGATCTAAAGCTGATATTCCGTGATGCGGGGCAATGGGTGCTTGCCGACGGGTTGCGCATGCTGCTGATCATCGTGGGGGCGGCGGTAGCCATCAAGCTTGCTCGGTTCCTGGTCGAGAATCTCATGGGCCGGGTCGCGCGCTGCCAGCAAGGAAAAGTCAAGACGGAAAAGCTCACGCCTGTGCTTCTCTATCTGGTTCGCATCGCGGTCCTGCTGCTGGCATTCGTTTTCCTGCTGGATATGCTCGGGGTGGATTGGCCGGCCTTCCTGCAGACGCCGGTCGGCATGTGGCTGGTCGGTAGCGGTCTCAAAATCCTGCTGGTGCTGGCGGTCACGTCTGTGCTGGTCAAGCTGCTTGCGCTGCTGGTCGACCACCTGTTCTCACACCTGGGCAGGAACCAGGATGACGAGATGGTCAAGCGAGCCGACACGCTCAAGGGCGTGGTCCGCAGTGTCATCACAATCGCCTTGGTCACCATTGCCCTGATGATGGTCCTTGGGAACCTGGGCCTGGATATCGGGCCGATCCTGGCGAGCGCCGGGGTGCAGTTGGTGCGCGATGTCATCAACGGTTTCTTTATCCTGATGGACGACCAGATCCGGGTCGGCGACGTGGTCAGCATTGCTGGCCAGAGCGGCATGGTCGAGAGCGTCAACCTGCGCCTGACCAGGCTGCGCGACCTTTCGGGCAATGTCCATTATGTGCGTAATGGCGAGATCACGGTCGTGACGAACATGACCAAGGAATATTCGCACTATGTCTTCGATGTCGGTGTCGCCTACCGGGAGAATGTCGATGAGGTGATTGCCGTGCTCCGGCAGATCGACGAGGAGATGCGGCTTGATGAGGAATTCGGCAAGGATATCCTCGAACCGCTGGAGATCCTGGGGCTCGACCGGTTTGCCGATTCGGCGGTGATCATCCGCGTGCGCACCAAGACCAGACCGGGCCGCCAGTGGGAGGTCGGGCGCGAGTTCAACCGGCGGATGAAGAAACGCTTCGACGAGCTGGGGATAGAGATCCCGTTCCCGCATGTCACGCTCTACATGGGGCAGGACAAGGATGGCAGTGCCCCCGCGATGAATGTCCGCACGTCCGCCAAGTGAAGAACGAGGCGTGATGCCTCAGGCCCCGCGCTTGAGCATGCGCCAGATCGTGGTGCGGTCGACGCCGAGGCGGCGGGCGGTCTCGGCCCGGTTGCCGTGGCATTCCGCGAGCGTGTCGAGCAGCGTCTGGCGGGTCACGCGCGTGCTTGGCCCGGCGGGCTCTGCCATCCGTCGCGGCCCGGCCCCGGCCTGGTCGCATTCGCGCTGGCGCTGGCGCGCAAAACGGATCTCGTCGGGCAGGTCATCGAGCAAGATGTTGTCCCCCTGGCAGGTCACGAAGGCGTGCTCGATCGCGTTTTCCAATTGCCGGACATTCCCCGGCCAGCAGTAATCCAGCAGGCATTGCCTGGTCTCCGGCGAGAGCTGGCGGATCGCCTTGCCGGTGCGGCGGTTGAGCTGCGCGACAAAAGCCTCGCACAAGCGCGGGATGTCGGCCTTGTGTTCGCGCAGCGCCGGCAGGTTGATCGCGTAGACGCGGATGCGGTAATAGAAATCCTCGCGGAACAGCCCCTCCTCGACCCGCTCGCGCAGGTTGCGGTGCGTCGCGGCAACGAAACGCACATTGGCCTTGCGCGTGACGGCATCGCCCACCCGCTCGTATGCATGTTCCTGCAGCACACGCAGCAGCTTGAGCTGGATCAGCGGGCTGATATCGCCGATCTCATCCAGGAAAAGGGTGCCGCCCTCGGCCGCCTCGATGCGCCCTGGCGAGTCCTTGACCGCCCCGGTAAACGCGCCTTTCACATGTCCGAAAAGCTCGCTTTCGAGCAGGTTTTCGGACAAGGCTGAGCAGTTGACCCGGACCAGCGGCTTGTCGCGACGGTCGCTGAGCGTGTGCAGAGCCTCGGCAGCCAGTTCCTTGCCGGTTCCGGTCTCGCCGGTGATCAGCACGGTCACGTCCGATTGCGCGGCCAGCCGGATCCGGTGGTAGACCGCCTGCATGACCGGGTCCGCCCCGACTAGGCGTCCGGGGGGCTGCTTGTCGCCATCGCCAGGGAAAACGCAGGCCAGTTGCGCTTCGAGCCGTCGCAGAGGGCGCAGATCCACCAGCACCAGCAGGATGCCAACCGCGCTTCCATCCGGCCCGGCAAGCACGCGCCCGTATTTGCGGATCGTGACCGTCTCGCCTTGCCGGGTCTGCAGCGTGCATTCGATCTCGCGGATGCGCTCCGGATCAGGCCTGCCCGCGGTCAGGCAGCGGCGTTCCTGCTCGAGCAGTTCGCCCGAATCCCCGTCTCGGAAGTCCAGCAGCGTGTAGGGCTTGCCGAGTACCTCCTGCTGGCCATACCCCGTCAAGCGTTCCATGGCCTTGTTCCAGCGCCGGATACGGCAGCCCCCGTCCAGCACGATCAACCCGTCGGGGATCGTGTCGATCACCAGGTCCGCACTGATCTCGACCGTCCCCAAAGCGGTTTCGCCGGCTGTATGCTGCTGCTGCATGCGGATGTTTCTACTCGGCATGGCCCGCGCTTGCAAGCCGGAAACGCAAACGGTTTCCGTCGCCGAACGGTGTCAATCACTGCTGAAAAGGATCTCCATCATGACGCCGACAATCGGATTGGGCTCATAATCCTCCGCCTGCGGGAACTCCAAGGCCGACATCAGTTCCATGAACAGCCAGTCCCAGTGGACACGCTGCCTATAGACCGCTCCGACGGTGTACTTGGCTTCGTGCGTATGCGGCGTCTCCGGCCAGTTTCCCGAGGTGTATAGCCGGTAGGCCCGCCGTTTGCTTATCTCGTAGGCCAGCGCAAACGTCTGCTTGAGCGTCACCCCGCTGTATAGCTCTTCCCAGGTCATGCCACTGGAGCTGCGGAAATACCATTCCCCCACGGGGCGGGTAAGACGCACGTCGGTGGTCAGGCGCCAGCCGTCATCCGTCAGCCAGTAGACGGTTTCCGAGAGGCGCGTCTCCCAGCATTGGACTGGCAGGGTCAGGCGCCAGCGACCGCGTCCGAACATCTGGTAGGGACTGCCTGTTCGAATCCCCACATCCCCGCTCAGGCGGATTTTTTCGCCTTCCGAAAAGATGTAGCGCAAGGCGGCATCCGGGCGTGTTTCCTGGACGGCATCAATGACCGACTGCTCGTTGCCGGGGTCATCAACCTCCACAATATCATCCAGCACGATCTGTAAACGCTCTTCCAAACGCGGCATCACCAGGCGAAGCCGCACGTCGCTAACCAGCGAGAGATCCTCGTCACCGGCGTAACGCAAGCCGATCCCCAGCAGCAGGCTGGATCGGCAGTTGTCCTCCACCAGCCGGTCATCACCGAAAAAGCGATCCAGCCGTTCAATCTCGTCGGCTAACAGCTCGGAATAAAACTGGTGGCGGGCATCCCAATGCTCGGCCTCCCTCAGCCGCCGCAGTCGCGAATACGGTGACTCCGTTTCCTCCGTGTCGCTGGCCGGCCTGTCGGGCACGCATTCGCCGCCTGCGACGTTCAAGGCTCCCGCCAGAACAAGCAGGGCGATAAGATTCGTCCTGGATGTCATCACGATCGCGGGCCGCTTTCCGTCGCTTCTTTCATGCGTCGTAGAGTAATCGTGAGCCGCCAGGTTGTCAATTT
>JAIFLS010000077.1:0-1787 GCA_020048935.1 bacterium
ACCTGCTCGACGGAGATGGCACGGGCGGAGAGACGGGAACTCCAGGCGGCGGGGAGCCGGACGGCACGATCCAGGTGCATGTGTGTCACAGTCCCATGCGCGAGATGGAAGTGCTGCGCGACTACCTGCTGCGGCGCTTTGCCGAGGTGGTGCCGCTCCAGCCGCGCGAGATCCAGGTACAGGTGGCGGATATGGCGACCTATGCGCCCTACATCGACGCCGTGTTCGCGGAAACCGGGGAGACTGGGGAACGGCGGATCCCGTATGTGGTTGCCGACCGGGTGGCGGGCGGCGAAAGCCGGGCGGCGGAGGCCTTCCGTCGGCTGCTGGAGCTGGCTGGCAGTCGGTTTACCGCCCCCGATGTCCTGGATCTTCTGTATGGCGAGCATGTGCGTGCGGCTTTCGGGTTTGAAGCGGAGGATATCGCGCTGCTGGCGTCGTGGGTCGAGCAGGCCGGTATCCGCTGGGGAAATGACGCGCAGCACCGGCGCGCGGTGCTGGCGGTGGACTTCGATCCGCCCGCCGCGACGACCTGGCAATACGGGCTCGACCGCTTGTTGCTGGGATACGCCGCCGGTGCGGATGGCGAGGCCGCTGTGCCGGCGCAGGCGTCCCCGCTGCCCGTGGACGTCGCGGGCAGCGACGGGGCGGTCCTGCTGGGACGCCTGGCGAATTTCCACGAGCGCCTGCGGCAACTTCGACCAGGTGATCAGTACCTTCTTCGCCAGTACCGACGAGACCTATCGCGAGATCAACGTCCTGCGGCAGGCCGTCGCGCTGCTGCGCAAGAGTGCGGGTGCGGTGGCTTTCGAGGGCCCTGTCGGGGCGGATGTGGTGCGCGCGTTCCTGGCGGCGCAGGTAAAATCAGCATCGGGAGGGGATGACCTGATCCGGGACGCGGTGGTTTTCAGTGCCCTGCGTCCGGGCAGCAGCATGCCGCGGAAGGTCATGTGCCTGGTCGGGATGGGCGACGGGTTGTATCCAAGGCGCGAGAATCGGCCGCATTACGATCTGCTTCGTAATGAACGCCGCATGGGTGACCGGTCGCAGCGTATCGAGGATCGTATGGCGTTCCTGGAGGCGGTCCTGGGGGCGCGCGAACATCTGATGATCAGCTATACCGGCTTCGACACCGGGGACGGGCGGGCCCTGCCGCCATCGGTGCTGGTCGATGAGCTTCGGGAATATGCCCGCTCGGTGTTCGGGGGTGCCGATCCGGTTCTTTGCGTCCGGCACCGGCTACAGGCCTTTAATCCTGCTTACTTCCAGGCGGACGGCGACTTGTTCTCTTATTCGCCAGGTGACGCCCGGGCGGCGCAGGTGTATGCGGGCGGGGCGGACACTGAGCCGCCAGCGGGAACGCAGATGCCGTCCGAGATGGGCGTTCATGCGCTCGATCCGGAAACCCTGGAACTGGACGATCTGCTGCGCTTTGTCCGCAATCCGGCCGCCTACTACTATCGCAACGTCCTCAAGGTCGAGCTGGAGATAACGCCCGAGGCGCTGCCGCCCGATAGCGAAGAGTTTGATCCGGCGAGTCTCGCCGGATACCAGGTGAATCAGGCGCTTGCCGCCGGGTTGCTATCGGACCCGCCGCTGGAGTCCTCGCGGTTGCGGCGCCGGCTGGAGGCCGACGGACTGTTGCCGCTGGCGCACGCTGGCGATTCCTGGTTTGCGCGGCGGTTGGAGGCGATGCAGGCCTTGCTTTCAGTGGAGATCGACGGGCTTGGTTCCCTGAGCGACGCGCTGCGCCAGCAGGCGGCAGCGGAACCCCTGCCGGTCACGGT
>JAIFLS010000077.1:1826-5517 GCA_020048935.1 bacterium
GGCGAGGATCGCTTTGCCGCCTGGCTACGCCATCTGTTCGCCTGTGCCGCCGGTGTTGCCGAGACCCGGTTCTTTTTCGGGGCCCGCCCGGGTAAGGACGAAAAGCCCGAGCAGGCCTGTTTTGGACCGCTGAATCGCGAGGAAGCGCTGGCGCTGCTGCTGCCCTTTGTCGAACTTTTCCGCGACGGACGGCACCGTGTGCCGTCCTTCACACCGGCGACCGCCTACGCCTACGTCAGCGCATACCGTCGTGAGAAACGGGACGACGGTCGTGCCGATGTCGGATTGAAGAAGGCGTTGGCCGCCTGGGGAGGTGATTTCGGCGACGGCACGAACGTCTACTACCGCCAGGCGTTCGGCCCCGACGGCCCCTTCGAACCGCCGGATGCGTTCACCGCGCTGGCTGAACGCCTGGCGGGACCGTTGTATGACGCCATGGATACCGCCTGATATCACGCTAATCCGGCCAGGCGGAGGGGGGAAAAACGGGATTGTGCCAAGTTGGTTTCGGTCTTCAGTCTACAGTCTTCTGTCTCTCTGCAGTTCCGGTAGGCCTCGTACATGACGATGGCCGCGGCATTGGCCAGGTTGATGCTGCGCGCATGTTCGCCGGGCATCGGGATGCGGAACAAGTCGTAGGAATAGCGCGTGTAGAAATCAGGGGGCAAGCCGCGGTTCTCGTTGCCGAAGACGAGATAATCGCCGGGTGAAAACCGGCAGTCGTAAAGGTCGCGCTGTCCCTTGGTACTGGCGAAGAACAGGCGTTCCGGGGAACAGGCGGTGAGGAAGGTGTCCCAGTCGGCGTGTATGGTGACGTCGAGATGCTCCCAGTAGTCGAGCCCAGCCCGGCGGATCGACCGGTTATCGATGATGAAACCCAGCGGGCGGATCAGGTGCAGGGCGGCACCGATTCCGACGCATAGGCGTCCAATGGCCCCGGTGTTGTGGGGGATCTGCGGCTCGACCAGCACGATATTGAGGGCGGCATTCATGCCCGTACCGTAGTGGTACTGGCGGCAGAGTTCAAGTTTTTACGGGTTGCATTGCAGGGAGCCTGTAGGGTAAAGCAGAAAACAGAAAGAGCAATACGCTTGTAGCTGGGTAAGCGCTTGTATCCGGGTAAGCACTTGTAGCCGGGGTCGGTGACCCCGGTCGTGCATGGATTAGCAAACTGGAAAGAGGCTTCGCCATTTGCATTCTCATGCGCAGCGGCTCGCGAGGACGCTCGCCCCCCAGATGTGAGGACAAGTGTGATTGCTGGATGGGGGGCGAGCGTCCTCGCGAGCCTGCGGATCAAAGGGTTGGTAGTTCCACCTTCAGGCGGCTGCGGAGCAAAGGCCGGGCGGTGGTGGACGGCGATATCGATGGCGGGTCGCTGATGGCTGGCCAGAGCGTCGGCCTAGTTGACCGGGTCCAGCCGATGCGCGAGATCTTCAAGGAACTGCTGGAGGAGGCCGAAGCCGAGGCCGTGGCCGTACGCGAGCGCCTGGCGTAGGAAAAGTCACCCAATCATTTCGACCGCGGCGGCGATGACCTCGTCGATGGTGACGTTCCGTATGCAGCTTGTCTCGGGATGCTTGCAGCGGCGGTTCATGCAGGGCTGGCAGGTATTCATCGACTGAAGCACGCGATGCCCCTCGCCGAAGGGGCCTGTGCGCCCGGGGTTGGTCGGGCCGAAGATCACCAGTGTGCGCGTGCCGACGGCCGCCGCCATGTGTACCGGCCCCGAATCGTTCGAGACCAGCAGGTCCGCGGTCTTGAGGATGCTTCCCATTTCGACAATCGAGGTCTTCCCGGCAAGATTATGGCAGGGGGCCTGCATGGCCTCTGCAATGGCCTGGCAGGCGGGACGGTCGGCGGGGGCGCCCAGCAGCGTGATGCTGGCACCGCACTGCTGCTGCAGGTGCCGGGCGACGGCGGCAAAACGGTCGGCGGGCCAGTTCTTGGTTTCCCAGCGCGAGGCCGGGCAGATCACGATATGCGGCGACGGTACCGTGAAGGCGGTTTCCGGCAGGGTGACGGGGAAGACGGGCGTGTGCAGGCGGAGTCCGAGATGGCTTATGATGTCCAGGTTCTCGATTACCGCATGGCGGTTCTTGTCACGCGCGCCTGCGACCGCATCGTAGAAAATGCGTGAGCCCTCGCGATGGAATGAGGGGCCGATCCGGTCGCCCCCGTGCGCGGCACGTGCCACCAGTGCACTTTTGAGCAGTCCCTGCAGGTCGATGATCTTGTCGTAACGCGACTGGCGCAGCCTTCGCAGAAACGCGACCCCGTCGCGGCGCATGTTTTGACGTGGGAAGGGTATGACCGTCTCGACATCGTCGAAGCAGCGGACGAGCTCTGCATAGGCCGCGTTGGTGACCCAGTCAATCGTGGCCCCGGTTTCCGTTTTCAGGTTATGGACGGCGGGCAGGGCGTGGAACAGGTCGCCCAGGGAACTCAGCTTGATGATCAGGATCCGCATAGTCTATTTTGCCTATAACTTGGTCATTTTGTCCCACTTTTTCGGCGAACGAGAACGGCGACGAGAACGGTGAACGATTTTCATCTCTTCGTAATCCGTAATCGTCGCCCGTAATCGTTCACCGAAAGGTGGAGCGTGACCTCCGGGCACGCTATGCCCGTGGAAGAGAGCATAGGCAGCCCATGAAAAGAGTCTTTCAACTTCCCATGGACAATCCATGCACACCATACGGTCATAACGCGCCCGGAGGTCGCGTTCCACCAATATAGTTACCAATCTGTCATCGCCCGGTGCCCCGGGTGGCTGGCTTACCTATAACTTGGTAAATTGTCTCGGCCTTCAACTGGGGCAGCATAGGAAAGCGGACATGTTCAGGCAACTCATTTCTGCCATTCGTTTTTTCTTGAACGGCGCGCGGTCTGGCGTCAGTATCGAGCCAGTGCGGTATAACTGCAGGATTTAGACGGGGAGTGTATCATGAGTGTTACCGGTAATTCCGTGTTTCCCTTGCCGGAAGCGGCGGCGGCGGATCTTTGCAAGCGGCTGGGGCTGGCGCTGGGGAATGCCGCCATGTACGGCATGGTGCATACGGTGACGGTCAATGCGCAGAATGCCGCCTACGAGAGCGGCTGGGGCTGGCGCTGGGGAATGCCGCCATGTACGGCATGGTGCATACGGTGACGGTCAATGCGCAGAATGCCGCCTACGAGACGCTGGTCGGATTACTGGATCTTTACGGCGAGATCGAATGGGGTCTGCTGGAGGATGGCTTGCTGATCAACGGCAAGCCGGTGGATGCCGGGCGAGGTACCGCCCAAGTGCTTGTCGACCAGTTGCGCCGTGGCGGCATCAACAATTTCGCGGTTTGCCCGCCATTGGAAAGGCGGGAGTTCGGCGCGTTCCTCTCGATCCTGGCCGCCGAGCCGGGGTCACCCCTGATCGCGGATGGCGGTGTCGAGGCTGCGGTGGTCAAGGCGGGGTTCAGGGGCATTCGTGTCGACAAGGCGGTCTACGAGCGGGTTGGCAGCAAGGCGTTGCGTAAGGATCCGGCCGCAGATGTTCCGAAACAAAAGGAAGGCGGACGGGCCGAGGCGCGCGCGGGTGGCGCGCGAGTGGATAAAGGCCGCGTCTTTGATCTTGATAGTGAATTCCTCGCGATGGGCGATCAGGGTATGGCCGGGGAGGGCCTTTCATCGGTTCCCGGTGCCTTGGATATCGGTGCTC
>JAIFLS010000128.1 GCA_020048935.1 bacterium
GAGGGACTCCAGATGATCTGCACGGTGCCATCTGCCGGATTCATGACCGAGCCGCCGACAATCCAGGGATTGGCGTCGTTGGATCCGGGAATCCAGTACAGCAGATCGACGGCGACGCAGTTCGATAGCGAGACATAGCCGTCGTAGGTGGCAAACTGCGGCTCGATCGGCACGGTCTCGTTCCGGTCGATCTCGATCGTCTGCAGGGCAGGCCGGGCCGTGTTGACCGTCCAGCGGAAGGGCTGGTAGATGTCCTGTGCAGAGGCGCTGCAGCCGCCCAGCATGAGCATTGCAACGGTGAACCAGACCCAGCAGCAGAACGCGATCGCGGCCAGCCAGACGCAGACGGATACGATAGCCGAAAAAATGTATTTGATGGTGGATATCATGCAGTTACTCCCTCCTCGCCAACTGTAAATGTGTATGTGCAGCGAACGGTGACGCCGATGAGACGCGGGCTAAATGCTGCCAGCGAGGCGTACTCGTAGACCTGGCTAGAGCTGTCGCCGGCAAGCGTGAGCGTGCCCTGGAGCACGAGGGCAGCCTTGTGAGCCAGAAGCCAGGCTTCTGCGGCCGCCCGCGTGGCGAACTCGAGTTCGACCGTGAAACCGATCGTTCCAGACTCATTGCCGCGGTTGACCGGGCGTGTTCCGGCGGCGCGGATACCGCGGCGCGGCTGCACCGGCCAGGCCGCATCCATGAGCAGCTCGCCGACCGGGCCCTGGGCCTGACCGAGGACGCGGGCATGGCCGTGGCAAAGCGTAAGGCTGTCTATCGTGATCTGCATGGCTGGGTTCCTGGTTGATGGTTAAGAGCCGCCCCCGGCCTGCCGGTTACCCGGACAGGCCAGGAAGCGCGGAGTTAGGCCGCGATCGAGAGTTCGCAGATGGCGCCCATGCCGGTGGTCTCGAAGCCGATATCGCCGAGGCGCAGTTCGGTTGCACCCCACTTGCCGTTGCCCTCGACAACGCTGATGCCGTGCAGGACGGCGACAATGCCGCCGGTTGCGCCGGTCACAGTGATCGTGTAATCGGTGCCGCCGTCGATCTGGCTGCCAAGCGCCTGGCCTTCAGGACCCATGTAGTCCAGGATGTCGTCGTAATCCAGGTTGGCGATCGGAGCCTTCAGCTTCCAGACCACGCCCTTGACCTTCCGGTTGACCGTGCCGATCGAGTTGATGTAGCGCGGCTCGAGCTCAACCTCGCAGGAGAGCGACCAGGCAGCATCAGTGAAGAGTTCGACGGGGGAAGCCCCGCCAGTCAGCACACAGGAGTATGGCACGGCAATGATATCCGCGTCGTCAAACGCCTCGGAATAGGCCGTGGTGCCCTTGGTGTAGAGCGAGCCGGCGTCGGTGCGGTCCAGCCCCGAACCGATGACATGCCCGATCGTCAGATCCCCGAACAGGGTGCCGCGCGGATCGAGCTTCAGCTCCGGGGGCTGCTCGACGGCCGAGGAGGCGAATTGCACCCACTTTCCATCGGTGCCATGCACCTTGCAGACCAGGTTGGTCGCACCGTAGATGCCGGTGTTGATGGCCACGGTTCGGCACCAGGCCGGATACATCGCGGCGAGCAGGCCCGCGGTCAGCCGGCCGCTTGGCGTGAACACGGTCTGCGCCGTGCCGTCCGCCCGGCGCGGCTTGCCCTGGCCGTGCGTGCTGATCATCGGCCGCCACGGGTCGACCGTGGGCGTGCTGATGATGTTCTCCTGGGCGAAGATCTTCTCCGTGCCCAATACGATTGATCCCGGTCCGTCGAATATCGCGTCTCTTGCCAGTCCCATGATGTGCTCTCCTATTCTTTTGTTAGTACGACGGTCGTCTGGAAATCCACCCGGCAATGCACCAGGCCATTCCGTTCGACCGTTTCGAGGTTCAGGCACGGCAGGCATTTGCCGTGCGCCCAAATCTTGTTGTGCAGGTGAGCGGCGACCTGCTCGCCGAATGCATTCGCGCCTATCTTGGTGCCCTTCGCGCCCTGGTTGAATGCCACATTCTCCATGACGCTGACGGTCAGCCTGACCTCGAGAGTCACGAACGGTGCGCCCGGCGTGATGTTCTTGCCCTTGGGGGTGCCGACCAGGATCAGGATGCCGGTCTTGCTCTTGAGCGTGACGAGCATCTCGTTGCGCAGATCCTTCAGCCGCTCATGCATGATCGGAACGGGCGTGAAGAACCGCTCGGCCTCCAGCAGCTTGACTACGCTTTCCTGGCACGTTTCGAGGGCGGATGGCATGGTTAACCTTTTTCGGGGGTTGAAGGTTGAAGGTCGGAGGTTGAAGGTTTGGCCTCTGCCGGTACCGGCGTGTTCTGGTCCACGGGGGCGATGCGGGCGACGACGCAGCGGCCTTCCGTTGTGTCGATGCTGCGCATGTTGTAATCCGTGGCGGCGGATGATTCCTTCAGGATGCCGGCAGCGGAGGCGAATATATCGCCCTTGCCATTGTAGCCCGTGAAGGTGAGCCTGGTTGCTCCGTTATCCGTGCGCACCAGCACATCGGCGAAGCCGGCCTTGACGGCGGCTGCCTTGATGGCGTTGGTGTCGAGGGGTGTCTTGTCCTGTTGTTTCGGCATGTTGGTGCTCCTTTGTTGTGGTTAGAATCCCTTGAGATTGTCGCGGTTGAAGCGCGGGGTGTTGTGCTTGAGCAGGGTGCTGCCGCCGCTGCTGGGGGAGGAAATACCGGTGTCCGGATCCTCGATCGTGAATTTGCCGGTGGCGACATCGTTGCGCAGCATGGCGATGGCCGTAGCCTTGGCTCGTGAGCGTTCCTTGGAGTCGTCCACCAGCAGGCCACCGGCACGGGTATTGAGATCGACGATACAGATATCGGCGGCAGGGAGGATCAGGCTATCCGGCAGCGTGCCGTCTGCCCCAAGTTTGTTTTTCTTCCACGCGACGATGAAACCGCGGGCGTAGTTGGTTGTCAGCTTGATCTGGTCGGCAACCGGGTCGGGCTGGTTATCGGCGAGCAAGGCCTCGCGCATGATATCGAGCTCGGTGCCGCTGATGCGCTGGAGCAGGTCCGCCTCTGTCATTTCTCGCCACATGGTGATTGTTCCTGGTTCTTGGTGCTTCGTTAAAGGTTGCGCGCCGGTGGCTTTCCTCGCCTGGACTTTTGCCCATTCCTGCCCGGCGCTCGCCGCAGTGGGCTTGTTGCATTCCCTATTGGACTTCGCCGACCAGGATCGCGGTGGCCGCGTTGGTTGCGGAACTGGACAGCAGGACCGCGTCGTTTGCCTTGAACACCCACAGCTCGTTGGTGACGGACTGCAGCTTGTCGGTGGCCGTGGTCGCCTTCGTGCCGACCGTGTTGGTGATCGTGCCCGTCACGACCTGGAACGTGTTGGTCACGCCCGCCCCTGTCGAGTAGAGGATGTGGCTGACCTTGATCGCCGTCTTGTACTCCGGCAGCGCGAGCGTCGTCGCCGCGCTCGCGGCGCCGTTGGTGTTCGCCGCCAGTGTGATCACCTGGCGGTACGGTTCCCCGGCACGGAGCGTGGTCGCCATCGCGGCAAGCATCCCGATCGCGGCAATCACCGTCATCATCTGAAGCATCTTGAATCGTTTCATAACCGTTTTTCTCTCTCCCCGGATAAGGCCCCGGAGTGGCCTGTGCCCGGTTGCCGGCTTATTCCGGCAACCGGGCGGGTTGTGGTGGCCTTCAGCTTAGAAGCTGGCGTTGATGCGTTTGCCGGCAGAGGCGTTGACGACCTTGACGTCGCTCGACCAGTCGAACTTCGCCACCTCGCCGCGTCCGTCCGGCTTCATGTAGGACCCGGCGCGCATCCACTGGCCGCGCAGCCGGAAGGTCTTCATGAAGCTGGGGTCGAACCGCGTCGGGTTCTCCTTGCGGGCGAAGACGATGATGCCGTCGTCCAGGACAAACTTGACCTCTTCGTCCTCGGCCGCATCGCCGGCGTCGTCGTAGACCATCAGCGAGACGCGGGTGTCCGGCTCGGAAAGCAGCAGCTCCCCGAACATCTCCACCGTGGGCGTCGTGGTGTTGCCCTTGCCGCGGTTGCCGACCACGTACCGGGCCATGACCTTGGGATGGTTCTTCAGCCCCTTCCAGGCGCTGGCACCCATCGCGATGCCGATCCCCATCAGGCTGCCGTACTTGGCGGCCTTGACCACGTCCATGATCGCGTCGTCCAGGACGCTGATCGGGTCGACATCGGCGCCGAACGCCTGGTCGGTGCCCGCACCCAAAGCGGCCAGGGCCGCGTCGATCACGGATTTCTCGTGATCCAGCGCCGCGAGCTCGGCGATGATGTCCGCGCCCTCGCGGAAGATGTCACCGAGCTGCTCGCTCTCGATGCGCTCCAGGTTGTCGACCGGGTAGTCGAGCGCGTGGGGCTCGCAGTTGAACGTGCCGCGGTCGCGGGACGAACGCACCTGCGTGGCATCGCCGCCCAGGGCGCGGCGCGTGTTGGGCACGCGGAAGCGCGTGTTCTTGTCGTAGATCGAGAACCACCCGATCATGGTGGCGACCTCGACGGTCGGGGCCAGGAAGCCGGCCATAGGCATCGTCGCGCGCTGCGACGCGCCCTGGGCGTACTCCTGGATGTGCGGATCGGCCGATATTGCTGCTAATCTTGAAGTCATTTTCTTTTCTCTCCTCTTTGAATCGTTGATGAAGCGTTGTGTACCCTGAACATCCCTTTTGGCCGGAGGGGACCGGGGCGGGCGTCAAAGGCCGCCCGCCCTGCCCGTTTACCAATTACCCTGAGACCGTGACCGCCTCCGACCCCGTCGCGAAGAACTGGATCGACTGCCCGTCGGTCTTCGCCTCGAAGGCGATGCCGATGCAGCGGTACGTCCCGGCGGCGGTCGGCAATGCCCGCAGCTTGCCCTTGTCGGCGGCCGTCGCGGGATCCGCCAGGCAGACCCGATCGCCCGGATTGACCGCGCTCTTGGCGATGCCGCGGTAGTACTTGCCGGCCTGCAGGGCCTCGGCGTACACCGTCTGGCCGCTGGCCGCCCCGTCGAGCAGCAGCAGCAGCGCGGCCTCTGCCATGTTGTCCACCAGCACCACCGTGGGCGTACCCGCGTTGTTGCCGAGTTCGACAAAGAGCCCTTCCTTGCCCGTCAGGTCCGCCCCGGCCGTGACCGGCACCGGACCCGCATTGCGCACATTCGTCTGTTCAACCATCTTCCCATCCTCCTCGTTTGTGGCCGCAAACCGATGCAGCCCGTTGTTTACCTACTCACCTACCGCTGATTCCGCCTGCTCCCAGCACTGCTGCCAGGACATGCCCGTGTGCTCGTTGGCGATCGAGAGCGCCTTCGAGCGGATCGCCGAGGCCCGTTTCGACGCCTTCGGGTCGCCCAGTTCCGGCCGCCGGGCCCCACGCCCTGCCGTCTCGCTCTCGACGTGCATCGCCGTGCCCGGCGCGATCGCGTCGAGCTCGTTGGCCACCGAGACAAAGTTACCGCGCAGCTTGCCTGCATAGGCATCCTTGTCCGCCGGGGCGATGCGACCGCTCTTGAGCGCGCCGTCCACCACGAAGCCGACCGCCGCGTCGAGCTGCTCGTTGGCAACCGTGAGCTTGGCGTTGGTGGCATCGATCTGCTCGTTGGCGACCGATGTCTGCAGTTTGCCGGCAAACACGGCCAGCAGGGCGTCCAGCTCGCCAGCCAGGCTGCCGGCCTCGTTGGCGACCGCGCGGGCGGCATCCTCGGCCTTCCAGCGCATCTCAAGACTGTCGTAGATCGCCTTCAGCCCGGTGATCGCGCTCTGCACGAAGCCGATCACGTCATCATCAGTCTTCACGTTATCCTTGCCGATCAATGCGACAAGCCGTCCCAGCAGGTCCATGTTCTCCTCCTCGTTTTCGTTTGCGATGGGGCTCACGCCCTCGATATTGGGCATGTTCGTCATGCCCAGAGATTTGAGCTTTGTCGGGTAGAGCAGCGGCGGATTGCCGTCTTTCGCGTTGGCGATGGATACGTCCCAGTGCGGCGAGAACGTGTCGAACTCGCCATCGGCGACCATCTCGGTGCCTTTCTTTCCCCAGGTCATCCGGAACCCGACCTGCTCGTTGGCGACATCCACGGTGGCCTGCCAGACGCGGGCATAGCTGCGGGTGTCCTTGTAGCGGTCGCGGAACGCCTTGTGGTCCGGGTGGCCGATGTAGACCGGCCGGCCGCGGAAAAGCGGGCTCTTGGCGGCCTCGCTGATCTCGTTGGCGATCGCGGCGGTGGTCTTGGCGTTGACGATCTGCAGCCCGGCCGAGCAGGGATACTCGCCGAACTTGACGAACACCCAGTCGGCGGGAGTCAGCTCGCCGCTGGCGGCGCGGTCGACGAGCGAGAATTCATTGGCCACGGCGATGGCGGTTGCGGGGCGGCGGAATAAGTTCATGCGAATCGCTCCTTTTGGGGGTTGAAGGGGTCAAAATCCGGCAGACACCGCCCGGAACCGTCGCCGGTGAGGGTGTCAGCCGGCGAAAGTGCGCCTGCAAGAGTTGCAGAGGGGTATACGAGGGCAGGGCGGCGCGAAACGGCGGTCTTCGGACGCGCGGCACCCTCCGACGCGTTTACGGGCCTTGCAGCGCGTTTTTCCGTGTAGGTCGTCCAAAGCTCCCGCAGCAGGGCAGAACGGTAGATGTCGCCGGGGGATACCTTGTGCGGTTCAGCCCGGCGAACCAGGAAGATTCCGCGAGTGCCCAGGACATGATGCAGCAGCTCCGAGCAGAACATGCGGTCCGGGTTGTCGCGGTTGATCCGCAGCTTGTACCGCAGCAGCCCGATCCAGTCGTATCTCGTGCCAGCCGCGACAATGCGGTCCAGGTCCCGGATGATCTCCGCCTCCGGAACCCGCACACTGCTTTCGATCCGCAGCAGCTCGATCGGGGTGTACGGCGTGTGGCCATCGCCGATTCCCCGGCGGCACACCACACCCTCGCGCCACGCCTCGTATACCGGGCAGGTCTCCAGGGCGCGGTAGAGCACGTTCACCCGAACACCGTCTGCCGGGTTCAAGGTATCATCCGGCAACTGGATGATCGACACATGCGAGATCGGCGAATTGGTCTCGCGCTTGATCTTCCACGAGAGCAGCGACTTTCCACGATAGCAGCCTACGACCAGCATTATTGAGCTCCTTCCTGCATTCTCGCGCCCTCGACGGCGCCGTTGACGATGGCCGTGGCGAACAGGTCCGCCAGCGGGGCCGCGATGGCCGGGTTGGCGATCAGGGCCTCCAGCGCGGACGGAGCCTCGTTATAGATCGCGATCAGCTCGTCTTCCATGGCGTCGTCATCGAGTTCGATCGCGGCGGCGATGCGCCGGTAGAACGGCGTCAGGTCTGCTGCAGCGGGGCCGCCGACCGTCTGCGCCGCGGCTGCAGCCAGGCTCTCCGCCGCCTTATCGCCAAGCGCCTCGAGCGCGTCGTCCAGATCGTCCTGGCGTTCGTTGGCCACGGAGCGGCGGAACAGGCGGGCAAAGAAGCCAGGGCGGCGCTCATTGGCGATCGCGTCATCCAGATCCTCGCCTGCTTTCGCCTTGACGGCCTTGGCTGGATTGCCGGCAGAGGCTTCCCCGTCCACCACCGGGGCGGCTGCGGGAGCGACGGCCTCAGGCTTCGCCTTGGCCTTGAGCGTGGGGCGGCTGTAGCGGCGCTGGAGTTCCTCGATTTCCTCCTCATAGCCCATATCGTCGAGGCCCTTGTCGGTCTCCAGCTCGATCTTGCGGTCATCCTTGACGGGGGCGTTGATCACGATGAAGGCCAGGGGCGTGGCGTCGCCATGCACCAGGCGGATGACGTCCCGGTCGAGCTGCTCGTTGAGCACGTCGGTGCAGTTGGCGGTGTCGTCGCTGTCCAGGATGTCGACCTCGTCATCCTGCAGGTTGCTGCCGACGCTGTCCGGAGCGCTCTGCGTGGCGAGGTCCCCGCCGCGCCAGAGCGTCATGATCGCCCGCTCCATGCGGGAGATCAGCGCGTCGTATGGCAGATCCCCGGCAGACCCGAAATCGATGGTGTCGATATCGCTGCCGTCGCTGATCACGACGCCATCACCGGCGGCCAGGCTGTAGACCGTATCCTCCATCTGGGTCCAGGCCGCGTCTCCCGGCTCGGCATCCACCGAGCCCTTGACGGCACGGTGCCCGAAGCGCTCGGAGTAGACCAGCCAGTCCTGGAGCGGGAAATGCTTGAACATGTACGCCACCGCGCAGGCCCGCATCACGCCGTCGCCGGTAGTGATCATCCAATCCTTGCGGTCCATCTCCACGCCCTCGCTGTCGCCATCTTCCAGGAGATAGCGCAGGCGGCCGGTGGTGCGCTCGAACCACCACAGCGGGCAGAAGTTGAGCGTGGCGGTCAGCCGGCCATCGCGCAGCTCGAACAGCTTCTCATGGACGGCGTAGCGCTTGCCGACCGAATCCTGCATCTGCCTGAGAAGCAGGGGCACGCCGCCGCGCTCGTCGGGCTCGATCGCGCTGGTGGAGACCAGGTTGTCGTAGAAATACTTCAGCGTCTCCATGTGCTGGCGGGCGCGGCGGGAGTTGTCCACCGTCTCGAACTTGTAGCCGTGGCGGGCGACCGACTTCTTGCGCTTGGCGGCGGTGACCTTGCAGGTGTCGTCGGTGTCCTCGATCTCGTCCCACATCAGCGCCGCCTCGCGCAGCCAGCCCTGGCGGAACCGGCTGTGCCAGGACGTGATGATCGAGGGCGATATCATCGGCAGAGGGTTGAACCGCTCGCGCACGGACCGCTCCACGCGGGAGGACCCGACACTGCTTTTTCTCGATTGCGTGCTCATGCGGCTCTCCTCAAGGGGGGTGTGAACTCGATGATCCGGGCGGCAAGCTGCTTGCGCCAGTGCCCGTTAAGCCGTTCGCGCACGCGCCGCCCCAGCTTCTTACGGCTCTGCCTGCCGGGCGTGGTGCCGTGAAACTCGCGCTTGCCGGCAGCGGCCCACACGGCCAAAGCGAAGGCCCAGAAGTGGTCGGCATGGTCGCCCGCGTCGCGCGAGGCGGCGATCGAGACGCGGCCCTGGGGCGTGACGATCCGCTCCGGCTTGCGCAGATCCTCGCGCATGCGCATATCATGCGGGTGGCGAATGCACTTGTCCTCGTAGACCTGCAGCAGCTCCGTGGCCATGGCCTCGGTCACCTTGACCGTCTCACCCTTGCGGCCGCTGGCCTTCAGGCGCGGGTTCATCGGTGCTGACTGGGAAAAGTTGACGCCCTGGACGCGGGAGCGGCTGACGGCGTCCTGGGTGTATTCGCACAGGCCCAGGCCGATGCCCGTCATGTCGATACGGCAGGAGAGGAAGCCGGGGGCGCGCAGCGGCACCAGAAGCCGCTTCTGCTGGTCCGGCAGGCGCATGTTGGCAAGGCGTAGGATGGCGCGGGCGTGGAACATGCTGCCGATCTTCTCCATGACGCAGATGACCGTGATATCCTTCTTGCGGCCCACGTCCACGCCGACATACATGTTGCGCGGGATGGCGCGGATCAGCTTGACCGCCTCCGGGCTCCAGTCCTGCTCGCAGATTACGCCGACCCCGGCGTCCTCGGCATCGGCGATCAGGTCGTGCGAGAGCAGCACGCTGGCCTCGTCCGCCCAGATCAGCTCGTAGTTCTGGTCATACGCCTTCTTGTCGATCGCAAGTGCGCGCGCTTCCGCCGGTGTGATCGGCACGCGGGTGACCGGATGGTAGACCTTCATGCCCGTGGCGTAGGCATCGCTCCGGCGCACCTTGCTCACCGGATACAGGCCGGATGTCACCATCTCATAGAACATGTTGTGCGTGCCGTTGGGCGTGGAAGCGATGATGCACAGATAGTCGGGATTGCCGGAAAGGATCGGCTCGGCCGCATCCCAGATCCGGGCGCCGTTCTCGTGGAAGGCGAACTCGTCCAGGATCAGGTCGCCCGAGAAGCCGCGCGCCGTGCGCGGGTTCGCCGCCAGGATCTTGACGCGGGAGACCGTGCCGCTAACCTTGATCCGGCTTTCATAGACCATGTTCTCGTACTTCAGGTCCACCGAGAGGTCATCCTGCTCGATCACCTCGCCGAGCTTCTCGCAGATCTCGCGGATCTTCTGGTTCAGCTCCGCGCCGTTATCCTTGGAGTTGGAAAGCACCGTGATCAGCCGGCCCGGCCGCGTCAGCATCCGGTCCACGATCCAGCAGGCCATCGTGAAGCTCTTGCCGATCTGGCGGCTCCAGAACAAAATCTTGATGCCGCTGGAACGATCCTTGAACACCGGCACCTGGTAGGCGCGGAACTGGATTGCCGCCGCCAGGATCATGCTTGTGACTTTCTGGGCGATGCCGCTCATGCCGGCACCTCTTTGTCATCCGGCAGCACGCTGAAGAGAAGCGCCCGGGCGCGGTTGATCTTCTCTTTCTCGCCGATGCTGCTGTCCTGGGAAATCAGCTTCAGTTCAACCGCGTGGGCGATCGCCGCCTTCACCGCGTCGAACTCGAACTTATCGCGATTGAACTGCAGGGCTTCCCGCTGGCGCGCCTCCGCCTGCTTCTTCAGTTCCAGCTCCACCTTCTTCGCCATGCCAGCGCCCAGATCCAGCGCCAGCGTCAGCCATTTCTCCGCGCCGTTGCTGTCGCCGCGCAGCTCCGATTCCAGGGCGCGCTGCTGGAAGGCCTGGATCAACGCCGGGTTCAGATCGCCGATCTCGGACATCTCCCGCCCGATCCGCGCCTTCTCCGTGATGGCCATCTCGATCCGGTGTTCGCTCTCCCGCTCCGCCAACCGCTGCCGGAAGCGGTAGTAAGCGCTGCGCGTGGGCACGGGGAGGCCGTATTCGAGAGCGGCCCACTCGCACACCGCGTCCCAGGAGGGATGCGCGTAATGCGCTTTGTACAGCTCCCAGCGCTGATCTTCCGTGAGGGTCGCCCCCCAGGCGTCTGTGCGGTCATCGGTCATGCGCGGCTGCCCTCCGGCGTGATTTCCCAGGTTTCCTCTGCCCAGATATCCTCATCGCTCTTGACCAGGTGGCGCTCGCGGGCGGCGAGCAGCGCATCGCGGACGCGGTCCACCGGCACGGTGTGGCGCATGTCGCACGTCACCAGGTCGGCGATCGTGTCGGCCGTCACGGGGTTGCCTTCGAGGCGTTTGAGGATGCGCAGGACAATCGTGATAAGGGTCATATCGAGAGCCATGGTGCTTATGCCTTTCCGGCCCGGTGGTCGGCCAAATGAGTTTCGATAGAGCGGGTGTTTACGGCAATGGCTGACGGCAGGGGGTCGAGGCGTTCATGCACACGGTTGATGCGCGTCTCCTGCTTTTCGTCAAGATCCTTGATCGCGGCCATCATCTGGTCATTCTGCGTGGATATGGTATTGCGCAGATGATCGAGCGAGCGCTCCAGCTTCGCCGTCTGGCCGCCCATCTCCTGGCGGATGGTCATCAGTTCCCGCGTGGTCTCCTCCCGCAGGGCATCCTTATCGCTTTTGCTCAGCGCGTCCGCGTGCTGGTGATCGATAGGGGAAAACTGTTTATGGTTCGGCGGATTGGGCTTGGCCTCCTTGACCAGCTTGATGACCAGGAGCACGGCACCCAGCAGCCAGACCAGGTGCTTGAGCCAATCGCCCAGGGAATCGGAAAAAGAGGCGGACGAAGCCGGAAACCCAGAACCGGCCTCGCCCGCCAGCGCCTGACCCCGGAGGAACAAACTCTGAACCAGGACGCTTGAAAGTAAAAGCTGAAATCGGGAAAGCTGAAAGCTGAAACCGAAGCCCCTTGTAGCCGGGGTCGGTGACCCCGGTCCCTGGTCTTCAGTCTTCAGTCTTCCGTCTTCAGTCTGTCT
>JAIFLS010000189.1 GCA_020048935.1 bacterium
CTATATTCGCACATGTCATGGATTTGGGCTTGCAACAGACGGTGTCTTGATAGTATGAATTAGGCAGTGATTTTACCAATGCGGCGGTTAAGACGAGAAGCGTTGATTCCGAAAGCGACGCCATACGAGGAGCAGTACCATGACCAAACGTGACCTGGTTGTAAGAATTTCAAAAGAGACCAACATTCCACAGCAGGACGTCTTTGCGATTGTCCAGAAGACGCTTGACTATATCACGGAAGCGATGACGGAAGGAAAGCATGTCGAGTTCCGTGACTTTGGCGTGTTTGATGTCTGCCGCCGCAAACACCGGGTCGGACGCAACCCGAACAACCCCGGAGTCCCGGTTCCGATCCCGGAACACAACGTCGTGCGCTTCCGCGCCGGCAAGATCATGCGCGAGAGCGTGGCGGCCTCCAAGAAGATCAGGCCCTTAGCCTGAGCCGTCCGGTCAACATGGCATCACCAATCACATTCGGCCCCCCGCGCGGCATGCGCGATTTCTACCCCGAGGATATGCGGCTGCGCAATCACGTATTCGCCGCGTGGCGTCAAGCCTCGCTCCAGTCAGGCTTCAGTGAATACGACGCCTGCGTGGTGGAGAGCCTCGACCTGCTGAAGCGCAAGGCGGGCGAGGAAATCGTAGAGCAGATCTACCACTTCCAGGACAAAAGCGGCCGGGATCTGGCATTGCGCCCGGAAATGACCCCGACGCTCGCCCGCATGATCGCTGCCCGCCAAGGGTCGCTCACCTTTCCCCTGCGCTGGTTCACGATGGCGCAGTGCTTCCGCTATGAACGGATGACACGCGGACGCAAGCGCGAGCACTACCAGTGGAACCTTGACATCATCGGCGAACCGACGGTCGCGGCGGAAGCCGAAGTGATCGCGACGGCGGCCAACGCAATGCACGCACTGGGGCTTGATGCCCGGCACTACCGGATTCATTTCAGCTCGCGGGCGCTGCTGGCCGAACTGCTTTCCAAGCTCGGCATCACGCCCGAACATCATGCCGCCACCTTTCTGGCGCTGGACAAGCGTGGCAAGATCGCCGATGAGGAACTCGAGACCCTGATGCGCAATGAAGGGATCCGTGCCGACCTGATCCCGGCCGTGTTCAAACTGCTGGAGGTCCGCACGATCGAGGAGGCGCATGCACTGCTTGGCGAACGGTCGGCGGCGCTGGCCGAGATAGAGACGTTCCGCGATATGCTAGCCGCCTATGGCATTGCCGAGCTGGCATTTTTCAATATCGGCGTCATTCGCGGCCTGTCCTACTACACGGGAATCGTTTTCGAGGCCTTTGATACGGATTCGAGCCTGCGTGCGATCTTCGGTGGCGGACGCTACGGTAAACTGCTGGCCAGCATCGGCGGCGCGGATATCGCGGGGGTCGGGCTGGGATTCGGTGACGTCGTGATCGCGGAACTGCTGGCCGACAAGGGGCTCGCCTCCACAGACGGCATGGACCCGCTGGATCTGATCGTCGGATTCATGCAGCCGGAGCAGCACATGCCCGCCGTCAAAATCGCGGCGGCATTCCGGCAACAAGGCAAAAGCGTGCATCTGGCACTGGCCCCCGAAAAACCGAAAACCTTCTTCGCTCGGTCAGGCGGCAGCGGTGCCCGGCAGGCGATCTATCTCGGACCCGACGACATTGAGAACGGGATCATCCGGATCAAGACACTGGCGGATCGCAGCCAAGTTGAAATGCCACTCTGCGAGCTGCTGGGGCCAGCTCCGGCAGCCTGACGATGGCGGCCACGCAGTGGCTGCCATGATGAGATAAAAAAGTCTGAAGTCTGCGGTCTGAAGTCTGCGGTCTTCTCCAGGCCTCACAGTTCCAGTTCCGGCTGACCGCCTGTGCGCACGGGCAGCGGCTGCATGCCGAAACGCTGGTAGCAAAGCGCGGTCACGACCCGCCCCTTGGGCGTCCGCGCCATGTAGCCTTCCTGGATCAGGTACGGCTCGTAGACCTCCTCGATGGTGTCCGGTTCCTCGATCAGGTACGGCTCGTAGACCTCCTCGATGGTGTCCGGTTCCTCCCCCACCGAGACGGCGATATTGCTGAGCCCCACGGGCCCGCCGGCGAACTTGTGGATGATTGTCTCGAGGATGCGCTTGTCCATGTCGTCCAGGCCGTGCTTGTCGATTTCGAGCATTTCCAACGCCTTGTCCGCCACATGCCGGTCGATGAAGTTGTTCGCCCGCACCTGGGCGTAATCGCGCACACGCCGCAACAGGTTGTTCGCGATCCGCGGCGTGCCACGCGCCCGGCTGGCCACCTCGTCGGCACCACTGTCGTCGATATCCACATCAAGGATCAGCGCCGATCGCTTGACGATCTTCACCAGCGTCGCCGTGTCGTAGTAGTCGAGCCGGTTGTGTGGCCCCGACCAGTGTGAAGTGCGGGATATCAAGGCGCACCGAACGGGCATTGGCACCCTGGTCGATCATGATGTCGAGCACGAAATCCTCCATCGCGGAATACAGGTATTCCTCCACGGTCTTCTGCATCCGGTGGATCTCGTCGATAAAGAGGATATCGCCCCGTTCGAGACTGGTCAGCAGTCCGGCCAGGTCCCCGGCCTTGTCGATCACGGGGCCGGAGGTCACCCGCACGTTGCTACCCATCTCCGCAGCGAGGATATAGGCCAGCGTGGTCTTGCCGAGACCGGGCGGACCGGAAAGCAGCACATGGTCCAGCACATCCCCGCGCTGGCGTGCGGCCTGTACCGCCAATTCCAGGCGTTCAAGCACCCGCGGCTGCCCCGCGAAATCGGAAAAGCGAGTCGGACGCAGTTTCAGTTCAAAGTCCTGATCCCGATCATTCAGGTTCTCAACAACTCTAGTCATAATGAACCTCTTTCATCCTGTAAATCATCATAGACGGTGGCTTCCTTTTAACCTAGCCATTTTGTCGCCGTTTGCACGTCGGCGATCACTGTAGCCCGCTCGCGCCGCGAGCGCGGCTTCTGCGTTGTAAGCGGACGTTTGTTTGCCATACTCGCGAGGATTTGCCAAATCGTACGCACATCCCGTTGCCTCAGTTGCGGCGCAACTGGGCTACATTTATGTTCCCATCCTGTTTCCGTCCACTGCGGCGGGCCCTATTTCGACAACGCGATCTTGATGATCCGTTCGACATCATTCACATCGGGGTTGTCCTGCTGCACGCGCATCACCATCTTGCGCGCGTCCTCCTGCTTGTAGCCCAGAGCGACCAGCGCCATCAACGCATCGCGCAAGGCCCCGCTGCCAGCCGCATGGTCATCCGTACCGGCCACCGCCTCGAGCGATTCCGCCGCCGAGAGCTTGTGCCGCAGTTCCACCACGATCCGTTCGGCCATCTTCTTGCCAACGCCGGAAATCGTGCAGATACGCTTGATGTCGCCCTCCACCACCGCCGCCTTGAGGTCGCGGACCGAAAGCCCGCTTAACGCGCTCAACGCCAATTTAGGGCCGATCCCCGTGATGGATATAAGCTGGATATACAAGGACCGCTCGGCCTCGGTCATGAATCCGTAAAGCAGGTGGGCATCCTCGCGCACATGGTCAACGGTCAGGATACGCACCTCCTGGCCGGTCGGGGGCAGCCGGTCATAGCTGCTGAGCGGAATCGCCACCTCATACCCGACCCCGCCAACATCCAGGACGATACCTGTCGGCTGCTTTTCAACCAACACCCCTCTCAGGAACGTGATCATATCAACCTCCGCACACAGCTTATATCGGTTCCTGGCGGGCTGCTATTCCGCGGGCGCTTTGCAGGTGGCAGATCGCCAGGGCCAGGGCATCCGAGGCGTCCTGCTGGATTTCCGTGCCGATTCCCAGCAGGCGCATGACCATCTTCATGACCTGCAGCTTCTCCGCGCTGCCTACCCCCGTCACCGCCTGCTTGACTCGCCGCGGCGCATACTCGAATACGGGCAGTCCGGCTTCCGCGCATACGGCGATCGCCACCCCGCGCGCCTCGCCCAGGACCATGGCCGTCTTGACGTTCTTGCAGAAGAACGCCCCCTCGATCGCCACGCCGGCCGGGGCCGTATCGCCAATCATCTTGCGGATGCCCTGCGCGATATGCAGAAGGCAGGCGGAATGCAGCCAGGCCGGCTTCGTCTTCAGGCAGCCGAAATCCACTGCCCGCATCACGCTGCCATGCGCCTCCACGACCCCCAGGCCGGTACAGCGCAGCGAGGTATCAATCCCGAGGATCCTGGTGCCGGTGCCGGTCACGCATCCTCACCCACGGCATCCATGACCTCGTCGGTCATCTCCATGTTGGTGTAGACGTTCTGGACATCGTCATTATCCTCCAGCGCCGACACGAACCTGAGGATCGAGCGCGCCTGCGCCGCATCCGCCACAGGCACGGACAGCATCGGCAACAGGGTGACTTCCTTGCTGGCAGCCTCGATACCGGCAGTTTCAAGCGCATCGCAGACATCCGCGAAGGCAGACGGATCGGTCAGGATCTCGTACTGTTCGCCGTCGAGTTGGATATCATCGGCACCGGCGTCCAAGGCCACTTCCATCAAACGATCTTCAGTCACCAGGGCCGCATCGACCAGGAGCTGGCCCTTGCGCTCGAAATTGCGGCTGACCGAACCCTGCTGGGCAAAGCTCGAGCCATGCTTACCGAAGATATGCCGGATCTCGGCCGCCGCGCGGTTGCGGTTGTCTGTCAGCACGTTGACGATCAACGCCACGCCGCCGCCAGCGTAACCCTCATAGGTGATCTCCTCGAAAGATGTCGCCCCCAGCTCGCCCGTGCCCTTCTTGATCGCCCGCTCGATATTGTCATTGGGCATGTTCACGCCCTTGCCCTTCTGGATCAGGGCGCGCAACGTGATGTTGGCCGTGGGATCGCCACCGCCCTGCTGGGCGGCAACCATGATTTCCTTGGCGATCTTGCTGAAGATCTTCCCGCGCTTGGCATCCGCCGCGCCCTTCTTATGCTTGATGGTTGCCCATTTACTATGACCGCTCATAACACTGTCCTTTTCTGCTGCTTCCGTTGCTGCCTACATATATATCACCGCCGCCGTCGAATCCCGCGGATTCAACCCCGGCTGCACGTGTCAAAACCGCCCCTGGGCATGTCATGCCCCACAATGCCCGCTTCCTTCTCGCCGCCCGGCTCCTGCAACCAGCCATTCTCGAACCCGAGATTCTCGAGCGCCTCGCACACGCGCCCGTACTCATCCGAGCCAACCCTCCGTCCCCAGGAACCCTGTCCGATGGCCTTCCAGGCAGGCTGGTACTGCGCCATCAGGCTGATATGCACCTCCGTGCC
>JAIFLS010000030.1 GCA_020048935.1 bacterium
GGTCGAAAAGAGCATCCGAGTTCTCGTCAAGAGCGGTTACATTGATCGCATCACCTTCCCGCGGGTGGAATGTGATGGTGCCTCCCATGATTCTTCCCGGCTTCTGGATCAGCCGCAGAATGGAGTAACTGGTGACCGATTTGCCGCAGCCGGACTCACCCACCAGCGCCGTAATGCGTCCCCGTCGCATGCTGAACGAGACACCGTCCACGGCCTTTATCTCACCCTCTTCGGTGTTGAAGTAAACGCGTAAATCATTTACATCAAGGACGGTGTCAGCGGCGGGTTCTTTCCTGAGCATTTCCATGTCCTTAACCAACTCCTCACTCTCAATGATAGGGATCTGCTGCATCGCGCAGCCCGTCACCGACGAAATTAAAACACATATCTGCTGCATCGCGCAGCCCGTCACCGACGAAATTAAAACACATTACCGTCAAAATGATGAAGAAAACCGGTAACAGCAACCAGGTATAGCTGATAACCGATTCAATCCGCATGCAGTCCTGCAGGAGAACGCCCCAGCTTACCACCGGCGGACGAAGCCCCAGCCCGAGAAAGCTCAGGGCCGTTTCGCCCAGGATCATGCCGGGCACGCTCAGGGAGAGAGAGACGAGGATATGACTGGTCAGCCCGGGCAGCAGATGCCTGATCAGCACCCGTGACCGGCGGGCACCCAGCAGTCGCGCGGCCGTGGCATAGTCCTCTTCACGCAGGGAGATTATGCGACCGCGCACCACGCGCGCCAGACCGCGCCATCCCATAAGGCTTAGAACCAGTGTGATGGCAAAATAGACCGTCAACGGCGACCACGTCACGGGCATTAGACCGGCAAAGAGAATCCACAGTGGCATTGTAGGAATGGCATTGAGAATCTCGATAAAACGCTGAATCATGTTGTCGATTTTTCCCCCGGCATACCCGCTGATTCCGCCGATCAGGCACCCGAGGACAAACGAGAGCGAGATTCCGATCAATCCCACCGAAAGGCTGATGCGCGCGCCGTAGACGATACGGCTGAACAGGTCGCGTCCGAAACGATCGGCTCCAAGAAGATAGAAGGGCCGGCCATCGACAGATCCAATAAGGTGCCTTTCCATGGGAATCACTCCCCAGAGTCTGTAGGGGTCGCCCTTGACCATGAAACCGAGTTTGATTACCGCACGTCGATCCTCGGTATAGCGATCCTGCAGATTGACGGGATCAATACTTCTGATCATGGGGTAGGCAGAAAGCCCGTGCTCCAGGCTGATGCGCGGCGGCTGAGGCGGGCAGTAGGCAAAATCGGTGTCCAACCTGCCTGGCAACTGCGGTGCTATACATTCGGCAAAGATGGCGATCAGATATAGCAATGCCAGCATGAATACCGAAAGCAGCGCCAGTTTGTGCCTGGCAAAACGGCGCGATACCAACTGCCACTGACTGGCGCACTCCAGCGTCGTTTCTTTCCCATTTGCATTATTTGTCATAGCGGATCCTCGGGTCAAGCCATACAAGCAACAGGTCGCTGACCAGGGTGCCAAACATGCTCAGCAGTCCCAATACCATCAGCATGGAGCCGGCAAGGTACATATCCTGATCCAGTACGGAATTGAGCAGCAAAGGCCCCACAGTGGGCAAGCCCAGCACCATGGCGATGATGGCACTGCCGCTCACAAGCGCCGGAAAGAGACCGCCGATACCCGAGACAAACGGGTTCAGTGCAATCCTGACCGGGTATTTCAGCAACAGGCGGATCGGACGCATGCCTTTGGCGCGGGCCGTCACCACATAGGGTTTCTTGAGTTCATCCAACAGGTTTGCGCGCATGACGCGAATCATGCCGGCTGATGATTCAACGGCCACGATGACCACGGGGAGCCAAATGTGCTTCATCAGATCCATCACCTTGGCCCAGTTCCAACCCTCCATGGCTGCGAATTCGGGCGAGAAGAGGCCGGTTACGCCAGTGACGACCATCAGCACCAGGGCCAGCAGGAAGGTGGGGGTACACATGCCCAGAAAAGCCAGACTGGTAAAGGTGTAGTCCCCGATGGAATACTGTCTAACCGCCGAGTAAATGCCAATCGGCAGGGCAATGGCCCAGGTTAGCAGGACCGCCCCAAGGGTGATTAAAAAGGTCAGAAGCAAACGATCCCCCACCAGTTCGTTGACTGGCATGTTATCCTTCATGCTTAGTCCCAGATGTCCCTGCAGCAGACCTTTGTCCTGCTCATTGAAACTGATGAACCAGCGCAAGCCCATCCAGTAGGCGTAGCGGACGACGACCGGTTTATCCAGATTGAAGGTTTTACGGATATGCTCGATTTGCTGAATCTGGACCAAATCGCCCTCCTCTTCGAGCTGGGCAATTCGAACGGTGGTGTAATCACCGGAGGGGAGCTGGATAATCCAGAAAACCAGCACCGAGATAACCACCAGCATGGGAACCATGAGGATTATCCGTTGCCTGACAAAAGGATGACGAATGACCAGCATGAGCATCAAAAACACCATCACGCCCAGCAGCAGCCAGCGGATTAACGGGGCAATCCAATTGCCACTCCGCGTTCCTGCTGCCACAGCAACCCCTGATTTCCCTTCCATACGGGATACCGGCGTGACGATCAGTCTCTGCAGGCTAGCGATTGTCGAGGGGTCGACATGGTTGAGCGGTTCATCCCAGAAGTAGGTCTCGATGCCGGCATTTCCGCCGGGGGAGTATGCTTGATAACCGTGGAACGCCTTCTTCGGCACGTTGCGGAATCCATTCTTGACCATCACCAGTTGCGGCAGCCCTTTGGTAATATTGATGGCCCATACCTCGTCTGCCATATTGAACATGGCCTTGTGAAGAATCGCCTTTTGTTTGTCCTGATCGCTTTCAGCCAGGACCTGGTCGTGAATCTGAAGGTTATCGCGTATTGGATGATTCAGAGCCGGGACCAAACCCGACAGCGCTTCACCCTCAGTTGTATGTAGACCGCCGGCGGTTAGCCATTTCTTATACCCGGGAGCCGTATAGCTACTGGGATTGACCCCCTGGTTAATGGGGAAGTGAGGGTTGCCGCTCCACCAGCTGAGTTGCTGGCGACGCCCACCTCGTTCAACGCTGAATAGCGATGCACCCTGAGGTCGCAGGATTACCCGCAACCCTATCGTTTGCCAGTCTTCGATGATGAACTGGGCCGTTTCAACATCGGCTGCCGGGGGTACATTCTGGATCAGGGTCAGTCGCTTCCCGTCGGGGAACGTCCGGTAGCCCTCGCTGTCGCGCCGCGTCAGCTCAAGCTCATCCAACAGCCGGTTGGCCAATGCGGGGTCATACTCGTGATGAAGCGTTGCCAAGTCCGGAAAGTACCACTGCGTTCCCTTTTCCGGCATCATGGCCATGGGTTCACCCACCCCGCGGTAGACTGCATTAATAATTCGTTCCCGGTTGATTGCGACCGACAAGGCTATTCGAAAACGCCTTTCCTGCAGGAGTTGTGCCAGTGCTTTGCCATTGGGTGCCGCGTCATCACGCATGGTAATGTTCGGATAGATGACATACGGGACTTCTCCATTCCACCAGTGATACACCTGGAAACCGTACTGATCGCGGTTTCGCATGTAGAGCGTATAGTCGAGGAACAGGTTGTATCCCCATTGCATCGAAACTCCGCCTTGTGAGAAACCGACACCCGTCTGCATGATCTGCGGGTTAAAGAGTATCCGGTCCAGATACGGCAACTGGTTGCCCTCGGTGTCAACCACCCAGTAATATGGGTTTCGGACGGCTGATTGCGGATCCAGCGTCGTGTATTTACGGTAGAGCCACGGCCACATGCGGGGGTGTTCCGGATTGCTGTAATCCTTGACTTGACTATATACAGCGACAGGAGAACTTGTCTTCAAGATATCCATCCACTTGGCGACGAGCTCGGGGTTACGCTCGGGATGTGTTGGATGAAACGGTTTCAGATAATGAGCCGGGGCGTTGGCGATCTCAAGTCTGGCGGCGACAAAGCGGGGGAAGGCACCGTATGGCTCCGGGAAACTGAATGTCACCGTATAGTCATCCTCTTTCCGAACTTCAGGAGCCCGGTTACGGATCAGCATGTCCCGACCGGGGTTGCTCTGAATATCCTTGCAGTTCTCCTCCCAGTCCCACCAGTACAGGATGTCATCAGCCGTGAAGGGATGTCCATCCGACCATCTCACACCTCGACGCAGATGAAAGGTGAACTTGCGATTGTCATCCGATACCGTGTATCCCTTGGCCAGATGGGGAACCAGATCCCTGCCGTAGACGTCATGATGCAGAAGGGTCGATGCGGATCCGCGATAGGAAACCCAACGGATGCTGTCACTACTGGTCCAGGTGCCGCCGTAATTCCCGATACCTTCAACGCCCTGCATGACCAGCGGCTCGCTGACCCACTTTCCGTCCACGTCGCATCCTATCCTTTCATGAACCGGTGGCAGTTTTCCCTCCTTGACCAGTTCCTTCAGCATGGGCGCTTCGTTACGCGGATACCACTCCGCCTGCGCCTGTTGTGAATAATCGACATCAACGACCAGCCGGGGCGGTTCGCCGGTAAGGCTGATCTGTCGCAATGCCTCCGCCTCGGTAATCGTTTCGGGGGGAGGTGAGACCGGTGCATGAAAGACCCTGCCGGGGCGGAACATGTAACTGAGCAGGCACACTAGGGCCGCAAACAGCACCAGGGCGTTGCCCAATCCCCTGAACAAACGTATCAGTCGTTTCAAAGTGGTTCCATCCCGATTTGTGATTCCACTGCGATCGTGTGGTACCCCTCAGCCAGCGGCTGCGTCAATTCCATGCAGCGGCTGCCAAGCTCGTCCCGCTTTAGCCGGCAGTCAGCCTGGACTCCGTTTACCAAAACCATTCGTGTCGATTCGGCAAAGCAACAATTAGCGAAGCAGCCCGTTGGCACGCTTAGCCGGTAGGTCACCTTGCCTGCTCGTTGCTCGAATCCTGCATTTACGGTTCCTTGAGGTGTACGAATGCTGATGGAGGCCGATGTCAGCTTCGCGGGTAGGCGGGGAGCAAAACGGATTTTCTTCCAGCCCGGTGATGCCGGTCGCAATCCCATCAGCTCATGCGCCACCATGTGAATGGGAGCGCTGCTCCAGGGATGGCACCAGCTCGTGTTCCACTTCAGGTCCGGTGCCCACGCTTCCATACAGGTGGTGGCTCCAGCCTCCAGCATGGAATGCCAGGAATGTAAATCACGGCTGGTGATCAGATCGTAGGCTAGTTCCGTTTCCCCGGCGTCATAGAGAGCCTTGAGCACGAAGAAGGAAAAGTATACGCCACAACTCAGTCGCTTCCGGGTCACCAGCTCGACCACCGGAGCTTGTTGTTCCGGTGAAAGCATACCGGACATGAGCGGGGTGATGTTGGCATGCAAGGCACTGTGGCTTGACCCGTTGCGATCGACAAAGAGGCCTGTGGCCGGATCGCGCAACTGCTTCAACACGGCTGTTCGCAGCCGATCGGCTCGACCCGCTACGGCCTTCTTCACGGACGGGCAACTGGCTGCTTCCGCCAGCCGTTCAGCGGCCTGCAGTGCGCAACGGTAGAATCCCTGTACCATCGTGTTGACCATGCCCACGGGATCGTCTTTCTCGGTTCGCGCTCCCATCAGGTATGGATCGTCGTAATCATCACGCAGGTTCTTTGGCCAGTCCACGAGGACGGAGTATCGCTTCGTTTGATGGGAAAAGACATCCTGCAAGAGGCCATCTGCGTTCTCGAAGGCCGCGTAGTAAGCGAGCAGTCCCTCGAGAACCGGCATCATCTTCTGCACAAAAGCCAGATCGCCTGTCCATTGGTAGTAGTACTCCAGCAGGACAGGCCAGAGCAGCGAGTATTCGGCCAGTTCACCGTTCACATAGTTGGGTGCCGTGGAATGAAGCCCCGGACAGTACCGGCTCGTACTGGCCACATCCTTTAGAAACTTGCGCAGGATCCTGGCGTCACCAGTCAGGATCAGGTGGCTGATCCCGGTGACGAACCCATCACCCATAAACCCGCCCTTTTCGCGCGTCGGACAGTCGAGATACGTATCAAGGGTGCCCACCCGCACCCCATTACGGCAAAGGCTCCAGATATCATTCAGCAACGGATTGGAGCTGGTGAAGCTTGATGCGTCTTCAGGGAACGGATAATGACGCTCATGGGCCCAAACGCGATCTGCTGCACCGGACGGCCTCAGTTGCGGCGCAACTGGGCTACATGTAGCCCGCTCGCGCCGCGAGCGTGGCTCTCCCTGCTCGCCCACGGGAACAAGCTCCTCCGGCCAATTCAACACCTCGACGTAGCGGAACCCCTTGTAATCAAAGAATTCCAGACGTTCATCGGCCCGGCCCGAGAGTGTGCAGAACTCCTGGTATGTGCAGTTGCAACGCATTTCAAAGCGGACACTGTCCGGACCATCGGTCTCCTCGCCGTGCCGGATCTCAACCTCGTGACCGGCGGTACCGCTAACCAGAAAAGCCGTCTCACCGGATAGCTCCGATCCGAAATCGATGAAGTAGTGCCCTTTTCCTTTACAGACAATTCGTTCCGGCTGGCGTTTGAACACGGCGACCGGCGGGGTCTGCTGCGGCGAGAGTGAATAAATCCCGGGCACTCCACTCACGACAGGACGCGGCCACTGGCTGTCGTCGAATCCCGCCAGGTTCCATCCAACCGGAAGTTTGCGCAGATCGATATGCTCGGAGAAGGCCGTCTGATAGCCGAGAATCTGACGCGACGCATAGGCATCGGTCTGCCAGCAACGCCATTCGCCATCAGAGACTAACGTCGTGGAGGAGCCATCCTCATACTCGATCACGAGCTGTAGCAGCATCCCTTGAAGATTGTCTCCGCTGGGAAACGTCAGGCAGTGCATGCCGTGATAGAAAGCATGCACGCCGATGCAGTTCGGCACCCCCCCGGTCAACCACTCCGTGACGTCCCAGGCATTGTAGGGATAATCAGACGGATAGGCGGGCGCGGGACCGGTGCCGATGAACGTGCCGTTGATGTATAGCTTGTAGCAATCGTCGGCAGTGATGTAGAGGCGTGCCTGACGGATCGCGGCATGGACGGGAGTCAGCTCGCGCCGGAACAATGTGTGGATATTGCGGATCTTGCCGTTCAACTCTTCGCTACGACCCGGGTCGATCAGCTCACGGTACCCAACCCCGTCAAATATCGGATCCTTGAGCCAATACGCCTGCCACTCGACACCACTGCGGGGATCGGAAGGCTCAACGGGAATTCCGCCTATTTGTACGCGCTTTTTCATATCTCTGGTGAGGCGGGTATGACCGGCGAACTGATCCGGATATTCTTGTAACAGGCCGAACGGGTGAACATGTGGCGTAAGCCAATCCGCCCCTCCGTAATGGCGGGCAGCTTCGGGTCGCTCATGTGACAGTAGTACACCTGGCCGGGATTCTCGATGCGCATGAAGAGCTCGCACCCCTTCTTGATGACACTGATGTGATGCTTCACGCCGGTGGCGAAGAGACCATCGGGATAATAATCCGGTGCGAGATCGGTACCCTTCAGCCCGTCCTTGCCCGGCAGGTACCGGCGGGCGCGGATGTACTGGCGGTCGTCCTTGCCCGAATTGTCGTAGGCCGCGTAGCTGATGTGATAGGTGTTCATGTTGTCGAAGTAGGTCTTCATGGCCGGCACCTTGCGCAGCTCGTTCCACTGGGTAATGTCTTTCGCATACGGACCCTCCCCGCTGCCGGTGGCTTGAATGTATAGGATCGTCACGCAGCGTCTCTCGTTGTCAATCCGCGTATAGTCGTAGTCGATCTTCACGTCTCCGGTAAAACTCTCCTTCGTCCACAGCACCATGTGATGGGCATCATTCCTGAACTCCGGCCCGGCCGTCAGCGTCATGCCCTCCGGACTGCTCGTCGCCGCGCCAATCTCTCCGTCCAGAAACCATTTCTCTTTCCAGTTGCCAGTACAGGCATCGGTGAACACTTCTTTCCATTCCCCTGCTGATGCTTCCTCAAATGCTCTCTTGTCAGACTCTTTGTCCATGCCTGCCTCCGTTCGCGTTCCCGCCCATACGGCGCTCACGGCCATAACACACAGGATGGCGGTCCATATTGTCGTGTTTCTCATTGGACCTCTCCCGGCTTCACTTGTGCCTCGGCATTCCTGAAGTCCAGCACCTTCTTCCGCTGCCCCTTACTGATCGTTACGACTCCTGTGTCATAATCGGCATTGAGGAATGGACTGTCAAAGACCTTCTTAGGCGCGTAGTTTACAGGCTCCCCATTGATCGTCGGCTTCTGCTTATAGCTCGTATCAAGCGTAAGCTCATCACCGTAGATTGTCTTGTACTTGACCACCTTGCCATCCATCTGAGGCTTCGATGCCTTTACCTTCGCCTTGAATGCATCAAAACTCTTGATCTCCTTCTTCCACATGACTTCAAGGATCACGGGGGCATACTCATCGGACAGAATCATTACGTGACCCGGCGGCGATGAGAACGAAGTTCCCTCTTCCTTTGTCCCTTTGAACACCTCATCAGTGAGCTTGAAATCGCCCTTGGATACCCGCATAGCCGCGTATGCCCCCGGCGCTTCAACGAAGACAATGTCGTCTTCCCTGACTGGCTTGTTCAGCCCTTTCTCCGACATCCACACCATCATCTCTGCGGCGCCCTTGTTGGCCTCAAGTTTCTGGGTTATCAGGCTGCCTTTGCTCTGGACCGACCAGAACTGATTGAAGGCGACGCTATTGTCTTTCGCACGCGGAACAGGAACAATGCGAGGATCGCCTTCACCCTGGAAGATCACGCCCTGCCAGCGACTCTGGCTGCTGATGGCAACCCAGTCCGACGCTGGCCTGGATTCGGTCATCGGCGTACCAAGAATGAACGCCGGGGTGCAGTAGCTGTATCTCAGGATGCCGCCGCCATCAGTCCGGAACTGGTTGGGCTTCTGGTCCGGCTTGTCCATATGCGGGAACGTGTGTCCCTGGTACCCGAGTCCCTGGACCCTCTGCCGTATTTCGTATGTGCCGCGACCTTCAGTATCGCGCGCTATATCGGCCACCACTGCGGGTGGGCGGTAGCTGCTCGTAAGCGCGCCGACATCATGGCCGTTGATCTCCGGTTGCTCTCCTATCTCAAAGTACAGCCAGGCCAGCACTGCGTTCCCATGATTGCGGCTCTGGACGAATGCATTTTTGCCTTTTATGCGAGAGGCTCCGCCGCCCATATGGCCCATGATCT
Organism: bacterium; assembly: GCA_020048935.1. GTDB lineage: Bacteria > Verrucomicrobiota > Kiritimatiellia > UBA8416 > UBA8416 > UBA8416. The sequence goes on from JAIFLS010000030.1 coordinate 9,240, forward strand.
GTTCCTCCGCCCAGTAGGCGAAGTACATGTCGAGGAACATTCCAGCGGCTTTCTTCAGCCGCTCATCGCCGAAATCGTAGAAGTTGTAGAAACCCTTGATCAGCGTCGAGTTGTATCCGTCACTCCTCATTTCGACACAGAGGCCGCGCCTCGCCCGCTCCTTGCAGTATTCGACGATGTAGTCGTTCCATGCCGCGTACTGCTGCTGAAGAGTTGACCCGTCATCACACTTCAGGTCCCTGTACTCCGGCCTGTCCTTGGCGTACTTCGAAAAGTGCCAGTGGCATGTGAAATCCATCGCGTGATGGTTCTCTGAGCTGAATACGTTCCATGTTCTGGTCTTCTTGTACTCTGTTTTGCCAAGCCAGGAACACTTCTTTGTGTAGATCCACATCGGCTCCAGCACCTTTGCCTCTGTCTGCTTCGTGATCAGGCCTGCTTTCACGCTGCCTTTCGGCCCATACATCTCGAGCAGGCGCAGGACTATGTCAGCATGCCAGTGAAAGCTATCCCGGTCACAAATCGCCAGCGGGTTATCGAGGTAGTACTGTGCGTTTTCAACGAGAGCCGCGTTGGCCTCATCGTTTTTCTCGCTCAGGTACAGACACCGCGCCGCAAAGGCAACAATGGAGTACGAATACCCCCTGACATAGTCGCCACGCCCGGCGGACAGCGGCGGCTTCTTCGTCGCTCGCACGAGCGGCTTGCCCGCTTCAGCCCTGATAACTGCATCCGCCCTCTTCTCAAATCCTGCAATCACTTCTTCCGGTGTCATACTGCTCTCCTTGATTTCTGCGCCATTCAAGCACGTAGCCGACAACACAGCTGCACACATGACGCCTGTCAAAGTTATGGTATTCATTGCATAACCCGTTTTCATTCGCATCCTCCTGTAATTGCATGAACCCGCTTCAATTTGCCGCTCCAGCCGTCGGGCTTGAGCTGACTCTGAAGTTCTGGTAGCGCGCTGATTTCCGGCACGATTTTCGTGAGCTCCGGAAGTATCAAATCCGTGATGTCCTCGCCTCCTCTCCGGTTGAAATGGGTGTTGTCGCCTTCCTTGGCTGGCCCCCATCCGGATTCCACCGCTACTGTCGAATCTCCGATCAATCCTATTATGAGGGTGGGTTCGCTTTGCTTGAACGGCTTGGCTTGGTCCGCTTGCAGGTCTTGTCCGGGTATGCAAAGCAAAGCGAGAACCGATGCGATCATCATGCCGGGGAATAGTCTCAATCTACGTTTTTCCATGTTCATTTAACCCTTGTCTATTGGTTATGGGAGCTAATCACGCGCCATTCACCGACTGGCTTACAGCGTTACCATTTCGAGAATGTGATCTTCCTTTTCGCGAAGCATTTTCCAATCCAACTCCCCAAATTGGTCAATCGAGCAAGTGCCCTCTGGCCATACCCCGCCGACAGTCATCTCGACCTTCAGATTGTTACTCTTGATGAGAGCATACTCCTCAGCAAGCCGACTGTAGTCACGCCAGAGAACAAAGAAGAGGTCCGGGTTAGCACCGGCGTCCAGAAGTTGTTCTGTCGTCATCTGGGTCGCGTTGATTCCCTCAATGCCCGGAATGCCGTTGATGCCAGGAATTGCGGCCCCGAATTTGCCGCAGCTATGGACGGTGAGGCCACCGAACTCCTCAGAGATACGGATCAGATGCTCCCGTGCGTGTTCGATAAAGAAGTCTGACGAAATCATTGCCATGCTGTCCATCGAGACAGTGGCGCCGTGGCCGCCGCCGCTTTCTACCCAACTCCAACCCCAAAGATGCGTGCCGACAAACAGATCTCCAAGCAAGTCAAGCTGCCTTTGCCAAAGCTCTATGAAGGCCGTGGTGCACTTGGTGAGAATGTGGTGTGACTTTGTCCCTCCGAGCATGGCATCCGTGAACAGGTTCTCATATCCCCACAACTGGCCAGCGACATCCATGGGCCCTTGCATGTCGATGACACTGATGGGCAATCGCCCATCAGTTTGCTCGAGTACGTACTCCTGCATCTCCAACCAGTTCGCCGCAATGCTTCCTGCCGTGATTTCAGGATCTGGCAGGTTTTCCGCGTTATCATCGGGCCGGAGCAACTTCTCGCTGATTCCGTATTCCGGTTTGCCGTCATTTCGGATTTGAACGATTTCCCTGGCTCCGAACATGCTGGGAATCGTTGCCTGCCGACACCCTGGGAACAAATGCGGAATGAAATCGTCTCTTGTGTGGCCATGGGCGATGATCTCGTCCAGCGTCTTCTGTAGTCTTTCCTCTGCCGGCATCACGTCGTCGTAGTAATCGAATCCCAGATTGGCAAAGATAAAGGGAAGCCGATCTGGCATTCTTTTGTTTTTCAAGGCCCTGACCCTGTCCTTCGATGCCTCCAGTCGTTCCGACGGGAACAATTCGTCGATGCGATCGAGTTTTCTGTTTATCTCATCAAGCATCTGTAACATCCTCCAAAATCCAAGCCAACGCCACGGATCAGGCGAGGCTCATTGTCCTGGCCTGCATCCGGCCTCGTTGGCAGTCAGGATACACCCTATTTATCCATGGACCGAATAGCCTTTCTTGAGCAAACGCCTTGCGCATGATGGCTTCGATACCGGGGATAAATGTTTGCGAGGGTCCACTTTGCGGACTAACCGTTTCACC
>JAIFLS010000006.1 GCA_020048935.1 bacterium
AAATATCCTGGACGGACCAGCTGACCGAGCCTGAGGCCCCTTCAACGCTGAACTGCACCACCGCCCCGTTATTGGTCAGTGTCGTTGAGGCGGGCGAGACCGCCATCGTCATCTGGGCAGCCGTCGTGCCTGGCCGGTCGTCGGCACTGTCAATCGAATTGCTGTCGAAGTAGGTACCCACGTTTTCAGTATCGGGACTGTCCTCACACCCGCAGAAAAGCCCGCACACCGCCACCACACCCATCATTGTCATCGCCGCCAGTATATACCGCATTGCCTCACCCTCCGTTTAAACCATACCTGTTCCCGGAAAATACAACAACCCTCACTCCGTTGCAAGAAACCTCTTCAGGACACTCCAGTAGACAACATGATTGAAAAGCAGGCTGTAAAGAGACGCCACCACGTCATCAATCACGATTCCCGTGCCGCCCTTGATCCGCTGGAGCTGATTGGCCGGCGCCGGTTTCGCAATATCGAAAAAACGACAACTCAGGAATGCCGTCAGCAGGACCCAGGGATTCCAGGGCAGCCCGATCATAGACAGGGGAAACGTCATATACTCATCTGCCACGATTCGTCCATCATCTTTCGTTCCAAAGTACCGTTCCGCCACACTGCAAACCGGTATGGCCGCCAGGCTGAGACCGGCAGCTATCACACCCTGCCAGACCAGCCCGATCTCCCAGTGAGCCCATAACAGCCATATGATGGGTAAAGCAAGTAGTGTTCCAAAAGTGCCCGATGCTACCGGCATCAATCCCAGCCCGAACCCAGTGGCCAGCCAAACCGCCACCCTGTCGATCACGTTATTAGAACCCACCACGCTACACTCCCCTTTTCATCCGTTTAAGCTTACCGGCATTGGCCACTTTCTGGACCGGCGACATGTGATCGACAAGGAGAACTCCATTCAGGTGGTCAATCTCATGCTGGATCGCCCGCGACAGCAGCCCCGTGGCGTCAACCGTCTGCGGATGGCCATCCGTATCCAGATAGGATGCCTTGACCCGCTCCGCCCGCCGCACATTGACGTAAACATCCGGGAAACTGAGGCATCCCTCCTGCCCTACCTGCTCGCCCTCTGCCTCTACGATCTGAGGATTGATCAGCGCCAGGGGCATCTTGACCCCGCATGCCTGCTCCGCTGGCACATCGATCACACAGACCGCCTCGGTGCGACCGATCTGCTCGGCCGCCAGCCCGACGCCGTTCTCGGCATACATGCTGGCCAGCATATCGCTGACCAGCGTCCGGACCGCCTCACCCACCACCGCCACGGGCACTGCCTTCTCCCGCAGCACGGGACTGCCATACTTCATAATCGCATTGACCGCCATGCCTCGCTCCTTAATGATTGATCCCTACCCTACAAATCTTACCCTTCCCCCCCTGCCAAACGCAATCAGAAACGGTAATTAATGCACGCGGTGGCTCCTGTATTTGCCTAGGTTCCGCCAAATCAGGCGCAACGCGCTTGCAGAACAAAGCCAATCCGGCTAAAGTGGCAGCGATATGTCAGTATCACATTCAGGAAACCGAATGCGCTTCCCGTGGTTGATTCCGTTCTTCGCGGACTTCTGCGCGATTGTCGCCGCCTATGCGCTCACCTTCTTCCTGCGGTTCCGCAGTGAGCGGGGAGAATGGGTCTTCGAGTCCATCCCGCGACTCATCGGCTTGCAGCCCGGGGCACTGGGGACCGATATCCAGTCGTTCTATAGCGACAGTGCGTTGCGCCTGATTGTCATCCTGACCGTCGTTGTCTGCAGCTTGTATGCGTTGCGTAATCTCTACGAGGGCCGGCGCTATCTGATCGAACGGACGATCGCCTGGAATGTGATCGCCGCGAACGCAACCGCCCTGGCTCTTTTCTATACCTACTGGTATCTGCAGCGTAACGTCTATCACCCCCGCAGTTTCTTCGCCTCGGTCATGATCCTCAATGCCTGCTTCTGCATCAGCTTCCGGCATGCCGCCGAGACCCTGCTTGCCTGGATGCGCCGACGCTTCGGGTTCGACCGTTGCCCGATCGTACTGGCCGGAACCGGGAACAAAACCGATTTGATTGCCTCGCTGATCACGATCCGCCAGCCGCACGGGATGAATATCTCCGGACGAATCCCGCTCAATCCTTCCGACCCGTTCGACTCACGCCTGGAGCAGCTCCGTTCAGCCATCCGCAACCACCATGCCGAACTGCTGATCTGCGACTGCCAGGGGAATTCCGTCAGCGAGATCATGCGGATACTGGAATTGACCCAAAGCGAGGGTATCCCCGTCAAAATCCTGTCCGCCGAGCTGGCCGTTCTGGTCACCCATGCCCATATCCCCTGCGACCTGGTCCATGGCGACCCCCTAGTGCACTTCGATGCACCTGTGCGCAATGGCCGTATCGGCCTTATCCGTCATGCCCTTACCATGCTGGTAGCCTGGCTGGCCCTGGTTCTCGCGTGCCCCTTGATGCTGCTGCTCGCCTTGATCGTGCGCCTTACCAGCCGCGGCCCGGCGTTCTTCGTGCAGGAGCGCATCGGCGTCAACCGCAAGCCGTTCCGCCTTTTCAAATTCCGCACCATGCATGACCAGGCAGAGGAACTGCTCGCGGAAATCGAGGAGTTCAACGAATCCGAGGGGGTTCTTTTCAAGATCAGGGACGACCCCCGCATCACTGTTGCCGGCCGATTGCTGCGACGCTTCAGCCTCGATGAATTGCCACAGCTCTTCAACGTGATCAAGGGCGACATGGTCATTGTCGGCCCACGCCCGCTGCCTCGCCGCGATTTCGAGCACTACTACGAGCAGTGGCACTACAGCCGCCATCTCGGCCTGCCCGGACTGACCTGCCTCTGGCAGATCTCGGGACGCAGCAATGTCAGCTTCCATGACATGTGCATCCTCGATGTCTACTACCTTCGCAACCATAACTGGGTTCTGGATGTCAAGATCGCCCTGCGTACCATCCGGGTCGTGCTCTTCGGCGAAGGTGCCTTCTGATGCAGATGCGGCTCCAGAAAGCACTCGCGCTCGCCGGCATCGCCTCACGCCGCGCCGCCGAAGCCCTGATCAGCGATGGCGCCGTCAGCGTCAATGACGAGACCATCACCCTGATGGGCACCATCGTCGACCCCGATCACGACCGCATCCGCGTCAACGGCCGGCCGGTCGTCTTCACGGCCCCGCCGCTGACGCTGATGCTGAACAAGCCGGTCGGCTATATCTGCAGCGCCGACGCTGCCCAGGGACGGACCGTATTCGCGCTGCTCAGGGAGATCCCGCAGCGGCTGTTCACGATCGGACGACTCGACAAGGACAGCGAGGGACTGCTGTTGCTGACCAATGACGGCGAACTGGCCAACCGCCTCACCCACCCGCGCTACGAGCATCGCAAGATCTACGAGGTGACGGTCGCGAGCCGGGTGACGCCCCCGATGCTTGCCAAGCTGAACTCCGCGTTGCCGATCGATGGCGTGCCCATACAACCGGCAAAGGTCATCATCAAGGCGCAGGATGGCGGCAACTGCAGGACACTACTGGAATTCACACTGAAGGAGGGCCGCAACCGCCAGATCCGGAAAATGTGCGAGCATGTCGGCCTGCGGATTCTCCAGCTCCGCCGGATACAGGTCGGCCAGCTCAAGCTCGGCCCCCTCCCCACCGGTCAATACCGTGCACTGACCCCCGACGAATGCAAACGCCTGAACGACCCTGCTGAGTAATGGTCGGGGTGACTGGATTTGAACCAGCGGCTTCTACGTCCCGAACGTAGCGCTCTACCAGGCTGAGCTACACCCCGATGCGACAGGGAAACAGAAGTTTCCTGAACGGAGGAACAGACAGTAATGGTTTCTTTGCAGGAATGCAACCCAATTCGACACCCCATCACACACAATTCACGCGGTATAACGATATTTTACCAATCAGAATAACCATCACGCACAGAGTTCGCCATTTTCATTTCAAAGCAGCCAGCGGCAATTAAGGCGGTAGTCACGCGGGCTATGCCCGGTGTGCTTTCGGAAGAAATGACTGAAGGTCGCCAGATCACGGAACCCGAGACTGGCGGCAATGTTGGATATACTCAGTTCGCTCTGCTGCAGGCTTGCCTTGGCATGATTAACCCTGAGATCCGCGAAGTAGCGGATCGGTGATGGCAGACCATCCGCCTTGAACGCACGCACCAGTGTCGCGGGGCTGCACCCAAGTCTGGCCGCCAAGTCGGCTAGCGTCAGCGGGGCGTCCAGGCTTGCATGCATGAATTGCCGGGCTCGGTTCACCCATGTATCCGCCGCTGCCGGCATGACCGCCCCGCATTTGTCCTGACTATCGTCCCCTTGCAATCGGCACGAAAGATAGACCAGCGCGGCTTCCAAATTTCCGGGGCGGGAGCAAGATGCGCCCCCCACTGTGATCATCGGATGCCCCGGTGCCTCAAAGGCGGCATCCTGCAGGACGAAGGCGGTCAACTCGTCCATCGGTTGCGGCTTGGACTGCGTCACGGAGGCAACGCTTTCCGAATCAACCGTCCAGGTGATGCCGACGGTATTGTCGCTGACAGACAGGCTGACGACCAACGCCGCCGGTCCATGCCACAGCGAACACGCCGGCAGCAGCAACGTAGCCGCCCCTGCCATAGTCAGAACAACCTCACCCTCCATCACGGCGACGAACACGGTCCCCCCCGTGGCGCGAGGGCAGCAGACTGCCTCGCGCAGCGGTGGTTTCAGCACCAGGACATCGCTTACATTCATGCGGGGATGATTATAATGAACAATTATACTTGTCAATCAGAATAGCATATGTATATATATTGAGGACAAGTAATCGGTTGACGATAACGGGCGACGAGAACGATCGACGATTCGGATGATGCACTCGTTATCCGTTCTCGTCGCCCGTTATCGTCCACCGAAACAACAGAAGGAGATAACCATGGCTCAAGTCGTGTTGAAGAATGTATATAAGATCTATCCCGGCGATGTGACGGCGGTGCGGGATTTCAACCTGGTGATCAAGCACGGTGAGTTCCTGGTCCTGGTCGGGCCGTCGGGCTGCGGCAAATCGACCACGCTGCGGATGGTAGCCGGACTTGAGGAGATATCCAAGGGCGAGGTGCTGATCGGCGACCGGGTGGTGAATGATGTACCGCCAAAGGATCGCGACATCGCCATGGTGTTCCAGAATTATGCGCTGTACCCGCATATGAGCGTTCGAGACAACATGGCGTTCGGCCTCAAGCTGCGCAAGTTCAAGAAGGATGAGATCGACAGGCGGGTGAACAACGCGGCCCAGATTCTAGGGCTGGAACCGTATCTTGACCGGCGCCCGAAGGCGCTCTCAGGCGGGCAGCGCCAGCGCGTGGCGATGGGCCGCGCCATCGTGCGTGACCCGGAGGTATTCCTGTTCGACGAACCGCTCTCGAACCTGGATGCGAAAATGCGCGTCGAGATGCGCCGCGAGATTCTCCAGCTCCACCGCCGCATCCAGACCACGATGATCTACGTCACGCACGACCAGGTGGAGGCGATGACGCTCGGTGACCGCATCTGCGTGATGCGCGATGGCGTGATCGAGCAGGTCGGCGAGCCGACCCGCGTCTTCGCCCACCCGGCCACGCTCTTCGTGGCCCGCTTCATCGGGGCACCGCCGATGAATATCTTCAACGGAAAGCTCGTTGATCGCGGCGGCAAGCTGTTCTTCGATGGCGGCACCTTTGCCGCCCCAGTAGTGAAACGCCAGTATGCGCAGCTGGCCGGCCATGCAGGAAAACCGATCTGTCTCGGGGTGCGCCCGAAGGCCTTCGTTTTACGCGGACATCCGGGAACTGACGAATCCTGCGTGATCAAGGCGAATGTCGAGGTGGCGGAAATGCTCGGCGAGGAGGTCCTGGTACACTTGAGCACCGGCGAGCACCGGTTCACGGTTAGCACCGATCCACACCGCCGGATCGGGACCAACCAGGAACTGGAGGTCTGCCCGCTGATGGAACATGCCCATATTTTCGACGTCGATTCCGAGCACAACCTGACACTTCCTCCGGAGGCGTGACTGACTTTCTCGACTTTTTCAGCGGTGGTTGCATCCGGCAAACCAAGCTGATATAGTCCTCCCCGTCCCCGGATAATTTCAGGTGATCACATCACCGTGACCCTTAAAAGGAAACAGGATTATGGCAGACTGGCAGAAATCGCTCGACAGATTTTTCACGGAAACGGAAAAAGCGGACAACGAACCCAAACTTTCACCGTTCGAGAAATTCATTTCCGATGCGGCCGTACCCGCCTTTGAGGAAATCCGACCGGCACTGGAGAAACACGGACGGCGTGTCGTTGTCCGCAGTTCCGCCAGCAGCGCGGTGATCACGGTGTTCGATGGAACAACCGAGGAGATCATGTATCGGCTCCAGGAGCGGACCCTGCCTGACCGCCGCCTGCCTTACGCACAAGTGCGCATGCGTGAACGCGGCGGCCTGCGATTGGTCACGGTCGAGGCGATGTTGCGCGCCGGCAACTCGGACTACCACATCGAGGACCTCACAAGCCAGGACGTCATCAACAGCGTTCTTCAGCACTACATGTCCCGTGTGAAACTCGGCCGCTGACGACTGCCGGCGCACGTTCCTGGTCGATGTCCAGGATGTTCAGATGTGTCGATTCCACAACTTCGTTGCCGTAGTGATACGTGGCATAGGGAACCGTGCGGTACTCACTCACATGCGTCAGTTTCCGGAGAATCACCGAAATCGATTCCACGGCATCGAGACAGGCTTCCAATTCCCTGATATCCTGGCCACCTTCATGCGTATCACGCATCCGGGTCAGGAAAAGCGACAGCACGGTCATCGGCTGGCTGATATGGTGGCAGGCCGCCCCGAGACTCTCAAGCATCACCCGCTGCCGTTCGGCCGCGACAATCACCGCCGATTGCTTCTCGATGGTTTCCAACAGCTGCCGCGAACGGGCGAGTTCCTCATCAAGCCTGGCAATATGCTTCTGCAACCCACCGATGACCTCGTTCAAGTAGAACTCGATATCGCTGAAATCCTGCTCGACCGTCAACAGTTCCGCCCGCTCCAGCAGATTCTCGGAGACGATCCGCAACAGGCAATTGCGCACCCGATCAAGGTTGGCGGGGTAGACACGAAGCATCAGGTACCCGGCAACTCCCGCGATACCGCCAGATCCCACCACGCCTGCACGCAATAGCGTTGAATCCGGCAGCAGTTCGGTAAACAGCGAGATCATGATCACACAGAGACAAAGCATCGGGACGACCGTCGTCAGCGCCAGCGCCGCCTCGAGATAGGCACGGGAACGCTGTGAACGCATCGAAATGGCCCGTAGCGCCTTATCCATTCTGGTTTTGCACGCCATGGCTTGCCGTTTCCTCCCCACCCCACCCTATTTGATGGTCTTGCGCGTCAGCTTGACCAAGGCCTTCCACATGGCAACGGCATCCTTGCATTCAAGCAACGCCGTGCGGGCATCCTCCGCCATGAAGGTCTCCGTCAGACCCGCCAGCAGTTTCAGGTAGAATGAACTCGCCGCCGTAGGGATCACCATGAAGAAGAACACCCTGGACACGACACCTTTGGCTCCATCGAAATGGATCCCCTTCGGACACATGCCGACCGCCAGCGTCAGGGCACCGCCTTCCACGCCACGAACGTGCGGAAACGCCAGCCCGTGATCAACCGCTGTCGAGAAGAGTGCCTCGCGACTAAGCGCACTCTCCGTCAAGGCCTCGCCATTGTCGACAAAACCTTCCGCAGCCAGATGCATCGCCATCTCGCGGATGACGCTGTCGCTATCCTTGCCTTTCAGCAATGGCATCATCAGCGACTCGGCAGAGAAACGCGCGATCCCCGGCTTCTGGACCTCGAAGCGACCGGGACGTCGCCGCGTGTTGCGGGCCACGCTGACGGGCATGTAAAGGTAACGTGCACAGTTGGGACAGGCATGCACCTCCTTGGCCATACGGACCTGCTGCACCAGGCTGATCGGCAGCTGCATGCGGCAGGCGGCGCACAATCCCTCCACAACCGCGACAATGACATTATGATCCTTGGCGGCAAGCTTGCCGAACATCACTTCCACAGGGCCCGGCAATCGTGCGCGCATCGATTTTATAGCATCTTCGAGTTGCGCAAGATGCCCCGAACCCACCGCCACCTGCTGTTCCTCCCGGACAAGCGTCAATTCCTGCAATTGTAATAGATGATTGGCAACCGGATGCATGATGATCACTCCTTTTTATGAGCCGCTGGCGAGTGGAATCGGGATTCTCCCGAATATCCGACGAAGGTAATCTCCACCCGCAGGGCGATTATGTCAATCATCAAAAGAAAATGGATGAAACAAGGCGGCAAATCAAAACCGGCTCGACAACAAGGCGTTTGCCGCCTAGCCTTGCTTGCCATTATGAAAACAAACAGCAACCAGAAGGTCACCGTGATCGCCTGTGGCGTCCTCGCCGCCGATCTCAAGCACCTGGCGCCCCGGCTTGGCCAGGCGATCAACCTGCATTTCCTGCCGGGTGGACTGCACGCCACGCCCGAGCGCCTGCGCATCGAACTACAGAAAGCGATCGACGAGATCGGCGCTACCGAAGCCCCCGCGCGAATCGTGATCGGCTACGGTGTCTGCGGCCGCGGCACGGTCGGGCTGCATGCGCGTTCCGTCCCCCTGGTGATCCCGCGTGTCCACGATTGCATCGCGCTGTTCCTCGGTTCCGATGCCGAATATCGCCGGCAGTTCGCGGCCCACCCCGGCACGTACTATCTTTCCGCCGGCTGGGTCGAGGAGAAGGGCGATGGCGGCCCGCGCCGCAACATGGGCTCGGATGGCGCCGCCCATCCGCTCTACACCACCTACGAGCAGCTCGCCGAAGCCTATGGCACCGAGAATGCGGACTACATCCGCGATTTCATGCAGAGCTGGACCCGCAACTACACCCGCTCGGCCTTCATCGACACCGGCATCGGCCAGCAGAAGGATCACTACGCGAAGAAAGCCAGCGACATGGCCTGCCGTTTCGGCTGGGAGTACGCCCGCCTGGCCGGCACGCACGAGCTGCTGCATGAAGCCCTCACCACCACGGCGACCTCGGACACGATCCTGGTGGTCCCGCCCGGAGGGATCACCCGCTACGACGCGCTACGACGCCGCATCGACGCGACCGTGACCGAGTCATCCCCTGCCCTGCCGGAATTTCCGTTCGCCCCTGCCCCGTCGGCACAACCGGCTGCCGCCAGGCAGCGCCACGGCATCGGACTCGGGATCGATGCTGGCGGCACTTATACAGATGCGGTTCTTTACGATTTCGAACGCGAGGAAGTCCTGGCCAAGACCAAGGCGCTGACCACCCACTGGGACTACAGCGTCGGCATCCGCCAGGCGCTCGACGGGCTGGATGCCACGACACTCGCGCGCGTCAGCCTGACCGCCGTGTCCACCACGGTGGCCACCAACGCGATAGTCGAGAATCGCGGTCAGACCGTGGGACTGCTGGTCATGCCGCCCTGCGGCTGGCAGGATCCGGAAGGCTTCCGCCACGCCCCCATGGTTGTCATTCGCGGACGACTGGAGATCGATGGCACCGAGATCGAGCCAGTCGACGCGGGACAGGTACGCGACACCGCGCAGGAGCTGATCCGCCGCTGCGGCGTCACCGCCTTCGCCGTGGGCGGCTACGCCGCCCATGCCAATCCCGCCCACGAGCTGCAGGTCAAGGCGATCATCCGTGAAGCCACCGGGCTGAGCGTCACCTGCAGCCATGAGCTTTCCAGCGCCCTGCATTACCGCATCCGTGCCGAAACAGCCGCCCTCAATTCCCGTATCATCCCCTGCCTCGAGGCACTGCTCAACCGGATCACCGAGGCACTGGACGGTGCGGGCGTCAAGGCCCCCGTGATGGTGGTGCGCAGCGACGGTTCTTTCATGAGCCTGGCCGCCGCCCTCGAGAAACCGCTCGAGACCATGCTCTCCGGCCCCGCCGCCAGCGCGGCCGGCGCAGGCTGGCTCGCGCAATGCGCGAATGCACTCGTCGCCGATATCGGCGGTACCACAACCGACACCGCCATGCTCGTGGGCGGACGTGTGCGCATGAATCCCGATGGGGCCTGCATCGGCGGCTGGCAGACCCATATCCGCGCACTCGACCTGCAGACCACGGGACTGGGCGGCGACAGCCACGTCCACTTCCGCGACCAGCTTATCCTGCTGGGCCCGGAACGCGTTTCCCCGGTATCCTGGCTGGCCACCACCCACCCCGGCACCACCAATGCCTTGGACTGGATCGAGGCACGGGCCGAGTCCGGACACCTTTCCAGCAGCGACATGATCCTGCTCGTGGCGACCGGCAAGCACCCTCCCGAAGACCTGACCGACACCGAGACCGCGATACTCGCCTATCTGCACCAGCGCCCCTACAGCCTGCATGAACTGACGGCGGCACTTGGCAAGCCCCATCCGGCCATGGTACCCCTGCGCCGCCTGCTTGGCAGCCTGCTGGTGCAGCGCTGCGGGTTCACCCCGACCGACGCCCTGCATGTCGCCGGCCGCGTATCGCTCTGGGATCATGCCGCCGCCCTGCGCCTCGCCACGATCCATGCGGCCCGTTTCCACGCGAACCCCGTCGAGTGGGTGCTGCGCGTGCTGACGCAGTTTGAACGCACACTGGCCGCCGAGATCCTCAGGAAACAGCTTGCCGATGACGCGCCTGTCACCACCCCCGGCAGCGATCCCCTGTCGGTCGCGATGATCAACCGCATACTCGACCAGGACAAGACCGGCGGCTTGCGCCTGCAGGCCTCGCTGCTCCACCCGGTGATCGGGATCGGGGCTCCCGCCGCCTGTTTCGTCCCCGATGCCTGCATCCGGCTCAACGCCCAGGCGGTCATCCCGCCCCACGCCGATGTCGCCAATGCCGTGGGCGCCATCATCGGCTCCATTTCCATTACCCACCAGATCCGCATTACAACCGATGAGAACGGGCTGATGCATCTCGGCGGCGTCCCCGACGCACCGGTCTACAAGACCATCGAGGAAGCGACCGCCGGCGCCGATACGTACCTGCGCGACTTCCTTGCGAAAAAGGCCGCCAGGGCTGGCTGCCGCGCACCGGCCATCACCATCACCGGTGCCGACGCCACCGCCCCGTCCACCGACGGCACCACCATCTTCATCTGCCGCACGATCGAAGGCCAGGCCACCGGCGCCCCCGATTGCTGAATGGTAACTGAAGAAGAATAGAATCGAACATCCAACACCCAACGCCCAACAACCAACGCCCAAGGTGGGTCGTCTTAACTTGGATGTTGGGCGTTGGATGTTGGGGGTTGGGGGTTGAAATGAATTGAAGTTCCAGGCAGGGCATTGTAGGATAGCGCCCGTTTATCACGTGCCCTAGGAGACATAGACCATGCTGATCACCATGTTGAAATCAAAACTTCACCACGCGCGGGTAACCGAGAGCGAACTGGAGTATAACGGTGCTGATCACCATGTTGAAATCAAAACTTCACCACGCGCGGGTAACCGAGAGCGAACTGGAGTATAACGGTAGCCTGACGATCGACCGCGACCTGATGGATAGCGTCCGGCTGCACCCCTACGAGAAGATCCTGGTGGCCAACATGGCCAACGGCGAACGCTTCGAGACCTATGCCATTCCCGCCCCGCGCGGCTCCCGCACCATTTGCCTCAACGGGGCCACCGCCCACAAGGGGGCCGTCGGCGACCGGTTGATCATCTTCGCGTTCGCGCAGCTCTCCGAGGATGAAGTGGCCAGCCACAAACCGCTCGTCACGATCCTCGACGCCGGGAACAACCCGGTCGCCAAGGCCATCAAGCCTTGACACAATGTCCACACGTTGTCACCTCGCTCACGTTATCACCTCAATTTTCCAGACGGCAATTCTTGACATTGCCCTGCTGGGGGCGTAAATTACGCCCCCGACCGCACGTGCAGGAGGGTTGGCAGAGTCCGGTTGAATGCGCATGACTCGAAATCATGTTATGCCGTAAGGCATACGGGGGTTCGAATCCCTCACCCTCCGCCAT
>JAIFLS010000201.1 GCA_020048935.1 bacterium
CAACATCCAACGCCCAACAATCCAAGGAAATGCTCCCCAACTTGGACGTTGGTTGTTGGGCGTTGGTTGTTGGATGTTCGATTCGATTTTTTCCAGTTCCCATTCGTTTTCGCCAACCGCTGCGGGCGGCTGGCTTATCCGAAAAAAAACGCCCCGCAGTTGCCTGCGGGGCGTCGATATAACCAATCGTCTGCAAATACCTACTTCGAGTAGAACTCGACGATCAACTGCTCATTCGCGATCGTCGGGATCTCCGAACGCTCGGGCATCCGGATCACCATGCCGGCGCTGGCCTTCGCGTCGACCATCAGCCAGGACGGCACCTCGCGGTGGTTAGCCTCGATCGCATCGTGGACCATCGTCTGGCTCGACTTGCGCTCCTTGACCGTGATCTTGTCTCCGGCGCTGACCAGTTGCGAAGGCGTGGAGGCCTTGCGCCCGTTCAGGGCCAGATGCCCGTGAAGGACGAGCTGGCGCGCCTGGGACCGCGTCGCGGCCAAGCCCATGCGGTAGACCACATTGTCCAGCCGTCGCTCCAGCAGGATCATCATGGTGTCGCCGGTAACGCCACCCATCGATTTCGCCTTGGCGAATATCGTGCGGAACTGCCGCTCGGCGATACCGTAGTGGAAGCGCAGCTTCTGCTTCTCGACGAGCTGCGTTCCGTAATCCGAAAGCCGACCGCGGCGGCGCGTATGCATTCCTGGTGGATTCGGCCGCTTCTCGAGCAGGCGCTCGTACTTCGGGTTACCGAAGATGTTCACGCCCAGGCGGCGAACAATCTTGCCTTTTGCTTTCCTCGAACTGTTTCTTGCCATTGCTACCGATTCCTCCTGTAATGCTTCCGCCCCTGCACGTTACCGGATACCGCCACCCGCAGCGCCACGGCCGAAGCACACCGTCTACAGCGCAATCGCGAATGAAAGCCAGCCGGGCATCCGCCCGCCCACCAGTCAAATGAGCCGCACATAATGACATATCCCCAAAACCAATGCAAGCCCGTATTCCGATCATGCGATTCTCGCTCATTCCCATTATCGCCTCAAACCGTGGCGGGAGCAGGCTAAAGGGCGTGTTGAGTTATTTGGATACACAACGGGAGGGACAGCGTCTCGCTGTCCGAACGCCCGTCTAACCGCGCTGCTTTTCAAGAAAGGCTTCGCCATGCACCTTCTCATGCGCAACAGACGCCGAGGACGGCGTCCCTCCCGTGCCGCTCGTGGAATATATCAACACACCCTTCAGGCTGCCCCGAGGGCCATAGTCAGAATTGCTGCCGATCAGGTGAACTGGACCGGCAGGTCGGGCTGCAGGGAGGCTAGATCGAACCAGCCGGTTTGCATTTCGAGGGCGGCGCGGGCGCGCCAGCCGCCAAGACTGAACCGCCAGGGCTGCAGGTGGCGGACCGTGCGGACGACCCGCCAGCCGGCATCGAAGTAGATCACGTCCAGCGCGAAGCGCATGCCGAGGGTGTGCAGCGACCCGCAGGGGTTGAACAGCATGCCGCTGCCAGTTGCCAGCGAGTCGCGCCCCAGCAGTCCGCGCATGCGCTCGGTCGCGTGGTCGGCCACCAGCACTTTCGGCAGCAGCACACGCCCCTGCTGCAGCATGCGCACGGTCCTCATCGCAGCAGGAAGCCGATGAGCACGCCGGCAGAAAGGTATAGGAACAACGCCACCGACTGCATCAGCTTCACTTCCGTTACCAGGAAATCCAGTTTGATCGAGCCACCGCCACTGAGCAGTAACACCAGTACCGCCACACCGATCAACACCACCCCCGCCAAGAAACGCTTACTCATTGTGTTCTCCTTTGTTTATCCAAGCATCAGTTTTTGTGTCTTTTGTGCATTATGTGGCTAAACCACCGCCGTCACAACCGCAGCCTCAATTTCATCCAGATCCGCCAGGCGCCCCTGCGCCTGGTAGCCGCAGGCCAGGTCACCGGACCCGACATCGACAACATGCACGCCACGAGATTTCAGCAATGCGACGTTCGCCTGCGTGGCCGGATGCGTCCACATGCGGTCGTTCATCGCCGGGGCGATCACGACCGGGGCCTGCATCGCCAGAGCGGTGCAGCTCAGCAGGTCGTCCGCCAGCCCGTGCGCCAGCTTGGCGATGACGTTGGCCGTGCAGGGGGCAATCAGGAATACATCCGGCCATTCGCCCAGCGAGATATGATCCGGCCGCCAGTCGCCATCCTCCGGGAACATCTCGACATAGACCGGATTGCGCGAGAGCGACTTGAACGTCCATTCCCCGACAAACTTCGTGGCCGCGCGGGTCATGACGACCTTCACGTCCCAGTCGCGTATGCGGAAACGCCGCACGAGTTCGGCCGCCTTGTAGGCCGCGATCGATCCGGTGACCCCCAGCAACAGGTTCATGCGCGCTGCTCCTTCCTGATGATGTCCGCCAGCTCGCGTTGCGCGCGCCCGAGTTCATCGTTGACAAGCTGGTAGCGGTAAAGCCCGGCATCCGCCAGCTCGGTCGCCGCGTTCGCCATCCGGCGCTCGATGACCTCGGCCGCATCCTCGCCGCGTCCTTCCAGCCGCCGTCGCAGTTCCTCCAGCGACGGCGGATGAATGAATATATCGACAAAACCGTTCACCATCAAGTCCGTTGGTGGCAGCGACGCCAGGGCCGCGCGCACCTGCCTGGCTCCTTGCACGTCGATATCCATCAGATTGCTTTTCCCCTGCTGCATGGCTTGACGCAAGGGCTGCATGAGCGTGCCGTAGCGGTTGCCATGCACCTGGGCATGCTCAAGGAACGCGCCGGATTGCACCTTCTGCTCGAAGGCTTCGGGCGTCAGGAAGTGATAGTGGACGCCGTCGACCTCGCCGCCGCGCGGGGCCCGCGTGGTGCAGGAGACGGAGTAGGCAATCCCGGGATGCGCCGCCAGCAGCCGGTCGCAAAGCGTGCTCTTGCCTGCGCCCGAGGGGGCGGAGATCACGATCAACAGCGGCTTGTCCTTCTCGTCCATCGGCGTATGCGCTCCCGTCGCCCGGCGTCAGGCGTCAGAATTGTTTAAGGAAGCGGACATCATTATCATAAAGCATCCGGATATCCGGAATACCGAAGCGGATCATCGCGATCCGCTCGATTCCCATGCCGAAGGCATAGCCGCTGACCGCCTCGGGGTCGTAGCCGACCTTGCGGAAGACGCGCGGATCGACCATGCCGGCACCGGCAATCTCGATCCAGCCGCTCTGCTTGCAGACGCGGCAGCCGCTGCCCTTGCAGACGTGACAGGTGAAATCGCACTCGACGCTGGGTTCGGTGAAGGGGAAGAAATGCGGACGGAAGCGGACCTTCACCTCGGGGCCCATCATCTGCCGGGCGAAGTGCGCGAGCGTCCCCTTGAGGTCCGCCAGCGAGACCTGGCGATCGACGTAAAGGCCCTCGATCTGGTGGAAGTTGGCGCTGTGCGTGGCATCGGTCGTGTCGCGCCGGTAACAGCGGCCCGGCGTCACGATGCGTACCGGCGGCGGGTTCTGCTCCATGACGCGGATCTGCACCGGCGAGGTCTGCGTGCGCAGCAGCAGCCCGTCGCCGAGCCAGAAGGTGTCCTTGTCGTCGAGAGAGGGATGGTAATCGGGGGTATTGAGCGCCTCGAAGTTGCGGTAGCCGTTCTCTACATCCGGGCCTTCGGCCACGGTGAAGCCCAGGGTCGCGAAGATGCGGACGGCCTCCTCGATCACCTGCGAGACCGGATGGATGCTGCCGCGCGGCATCCAGCGTCCTGGCAGGGTGGTGTCGAATGCGGGGACATTCACCCCCATAGATTGCGTCCCGTGCAGAACCAGGCTTCGTTTATCCAGTGCGTCCGTCAGTTCCAGTTTCAGGGCGTTGGCCCCCTGGCCGAAGGCGGCCCGCTCCTCCGGCGCGACGTCCTTGAGTATTTTCATGATCTGCGGCAGCAGGCCCTTGCGCCCGAGATAGTGTATGCGCACGGCTTCCAGCGCGTCCGCCGTCTCTGCCGCCCCGACCTGCTCCAGGGCTTCCGCCTTCAGCGTTTCAAGTTCTGCACGATTCATTGCACCCCTCCCGGCAAAAAAAAAGGCCATCCCGAAAGATGGCCGTTCACACGCTCGCGTTTCCGGCGCTTTACGCCAGGCCGGTCTTCGCCTGCGCGACGATCTTGGTAAATCCCGCCGGATCATGGATCGCGATCTCCGAAAGCATCTTGCGGTTCAGCACCACGCTGGCTTTCGTCAACCCCTCGATCAGGCGGCTGTACGTGATCTCGTTCTGCTTGCAGGCGGCGGTCACCCGTGCGATCCAAAGCCCGCGATAATCGCGTTTCTTGGTCTTGCGGTGCGTCGTGGACATCACCATGGCGCGGTCCACGGCCTCGCTGGCCATACGGATCAGCTTGCTGCGCGATCCGCGAAAGCCCTTGGCGCGCTCAAGGATCCGGCGACGCCGGGTACGGGAAGCTGGTGCATTGGTTGATCTAGGCATGATTCTCCTTCTTCGATAAACGCTGGACTCAGGACGTGATCAACGTCGTGATCCGTTTCTGTTCGGGTTTGCTCAAAACGCCTGCACTGCGCAGGTTGCGCTTGCGCTTGCGGCTCTTGCTGGACAGCAGGTGCCCCGCGCCCGGCTTCGTGAACTTCAGCTTGCCCGTCGCGGTTACCCGTACACGCTTCGCCGCCGCCTTGTTTGTCTTTTTCTTCGGCATATCTACCCCGCCCTGATTATTGATTGATGTCCCCCGCCGGCGGGCATCTCATTACGCTTCCGGCAATGGAAAGTCTCGAACAATAGCGTAAAGCCGTTACGACGTCCAGTGTTTTTTTAGCCTTTGTTCGGCTTCACGCCAAGCATGGCTGTCACCATCCGGCCCATCCGCTTCGGTTCCATGTCCACCACCGCGATATCCGCGCAGTCCTTCATCACCCGTTCGAGCACGGCCTCACCCAGCTCGCGATGCGCATTCTCGCGGCCTCGGAAGGTCAGGGTCAGCTTGACCTTGTTGCCTTTTTCCAGGAAATCGCGCACATGGTTGAGCTTGGTCTCGTAATCGTGCTGTTCCACGCCGGGGCGGTATTTGATTTCCTTCACTACCGTCTGATGCTGGTGCTTGCGCTGCTCGCGCACTTTGCGCCCCTGGTTGTAGCGGTACTTGCCATAATCCATGATCTTGCAGACTGGCGGTTTCGCATTGGGCGAAATCTCCACGAGGTCCAGTTCCTGCTCCTGCGCCATCCGCAAGGCGTCACGTGTCTGCACCACCCCGATAAGCGCACCATCCGCACCGGTCAGCCGGACTTCCGGCACCCGGATCTTGTGATTGACTCTAATGAACGAACGAATAACCAACCTCCCTAGTCCTGTGTTTTGAGTTCCTCGCGAAGACGCCCGACAACCGCATCCGGCGTCATGACAACCTGCTCCCCGTCGCGGCCGCGCAGCGCCGCGGTTCCCGCCGCCTGCTCCTCCGCCCCGGTGATCAGCATGTACGGGACCCGGTCGTTGCGGGCCACGCGGATCTTGGCGCCGATGCGTTCGGAGCGACGGTCGACCGTCACCCGGAAATCGAGCGCGCGCAACTGCGCGGCCAGGGCATCGGCATAGTCAAGCTGGTCGTCGGTAATCGGCAGCACGCGGACCTGCTCCGGCGCGAGCCAGAGCGGGAACTTCCCGCCGTAGTGCTCGATCAGCACGCCGAAGAAGCGCTCGATACTGCCGAGCAGCGCCCGGTGCACCATGTATGGCCGGTGGTCGGCGCCATCCTCGCCGGTGTACTTGAGATCAAACCGTTCAGGCAGGTTGAAGTCGAACTGGATCGTGCCCATCTGCCATTCGCGGCCGATGGCATCCTTGATCTTCAGGTCTATCTTCGGGCCGTAGAAGGCCCCGCCGCCCTGGTCGACCTCGTAGGCGATACCCTGGGCCTCGAGCGCACCGCGCAGCGAGACGGTCGCCTGTTCCCAGCGCGACTCCTCGCCGACGGCCTTTTCCGGTCGTGTCGCCAGGTAGGCCGTGACGTCCTCGAACCCGAAGGCGCGCAGCATCTTCAGCGCGAAAGCCACGGTCGTCCGGACCTCGTCCTGGATGCGCTCGGGAGTGCAGAAGATATGCGCATCATCCTGCGTGAAGCCGCGCACTCGCAACAGCCCGTGCAGCACGCCGCTCTTCTCGTAGCGGTAGACCGTCCCGAGTTCCGCCCAGCGCAGGGGCAGCTCACGATAGGAGCGCTTGCTGTTCTTGTAGATCTGGATATGGAAGGGGCAGTTCATCGGCTTGACGTAGTAATCGCCGCCGTCGACATCCATCGGCGCGTACATGTTCTCGCTGTAGAAACCCAGGTGGCCGGAAGTATCCCACAGCTGCGCCCGCCCGATATGCGGCGAATAGAGCAGCTCGTAGCCTGCGCGGTAATGCTCGCGGCGCCAGAAGTCCTCGATGATCGAACGGATGCGCGCGCCGCGCGGATGCCAGTGCACCAGTCCCGGACCGACATCCTCCTGGATGCTGAACAGGTCCAGCTCCTTGCCGAGCTTGCGGTGATCCCGCGCCGCTGCCTCCTCGAGCTGCTTGAGCAGCACCTTGATCTGCTTGGGCGATTCGGCCGCGATACCGTAGATGCGCTGCAGCATCGGGTTGGTCTCCTTGCCGCGGAAATAGGAACCGGCCACCGACGTCAGCTTGAAACCCTTGATCTCGCCGGTACGCTCGACGTGCGGGCCGCGGCACAGGTCCTCGAACTCACCGCAGCGGTAGAAGGATATCGACTCGCCCTCCGGAATGTCCGCCAGCCGCTGGACCTTGTAGTCCTGGCCGCGTTCCTCCAGCATCCGGCTGGCCTCCTCGCGCGATACCTCGAAACGCACGAAGGGAAGATCCGCTTCCACCAGGCGGGCCATTTCCGCCTCGATCGCCGGGAAATCCTCGGGGGTGAGCCGGTGCGGCATGTCGAAATCGTAGTAGAATCCGCTATCCGTCGCCGGCCCGATATCAAGGCGTACGCTCTCGTACAGCCGGCATACGGCCGCCGCCATTACATGCGCCGCGCTGTGACGCAACCGTTCAAGATCCAAAGCTGACTCCCTCCGCTATCTGCAAAATGCTGGTTTTACTGAGTTTCATGAAGGGCGAAAATAGTGTTTATCACGAGGAATGTCAATATCGCTGTTCGGTGAGCTGTTCGGTGAGTTCAACCTCCAGCGACACATCAAGCGGCAGCCAGGAGGGTAGGCGGTGGCGGGCCATCTTCGCCTTCTTGCGCCGCTTGTTCTGCGAGCGCTCGATCGACTTCCCCAGCGCGTCCGCCACCCGTTGCTCCAGCCAAGGGGCCATGTTGTCGACGCGGATGTCGAGCGCCTCGACGCGGGCGGAGTAGTCGAACCCCGTCCCGTCGTCATGCACCACCGGCACGAACGAGAACAGGATCGCCAGCCGCTTCACGTCCGTCTTCAGGCGGGCGGAGACAATCCCATCCTTGAACCAGTAGCGCAGCCGTCCGGTGGCGGTAGCACGTAAGCGTATGGCATCGGACGGCGATGGGCGAGGCATGTCCAGTAATTCAAGGCGCAGCGACCTGAACCAGATGCGCTTATCGAGATCGTAGTGCCCCAGTATGTACTCGCCACGCTCGCTCCAGTCCTCGGCGAGCTCATCGCTCAGCAGGGTATTGAATTCGGCGACCGGGAACCGGATATGTATGCGCGGCAACAACCCGGCATTGGCATCAAGCCGCAACACGCAGGGCAGGCTCAGAGCCACCTTGGTATCCGGCGGCAGCCAGTCGACACGGATCTCCATGCCGTCGGAAACCAGACCCGGGGGCACGATCCAGGCGGGGAGCGGGCTGCGCTCGATCACATCCATGACATAGGCCCGGCTCAGGGTGATCTGCAGCCCGCGTCCGGCCGGTGCGGCCGGCAAGGCGGTATCGGCGATCCGGCGCACGACGATACCCTGCCGTTCCAGCAGCGGTGGCAACAGGCGCGGCAGGAGATACCGGCGCAGCCCGCCGCCGATCCAGCCGTACTGCCACAATGCCGCGAAGAGCACAAGGATGAACAGCCACACCAGGGCGGGCCTTGCCCGCCTGGGCGTTGATTGGGCAAGCTGTCTTTTCACGGGGCCCTCCGCTACGAATCGCCCTGGGTCACCAGCGCGATCCGCGTGAGCTTGCGCTCGTGCAGCGCCCGCAGCACACGCACCACGTCGCCATAGGGCACGGCCTTGTCGGCCCGCACGTATACCGCGGTCGCCGGGGCGGTTTGCGCCAGCACCGCGCATTGCGCCTCGAACGCCTCGAACGTGACCGGCCGGTCATCCAGATAAAGCTTGCCAGCACCGTCGAGGCTGATCACCGCGCGTGCAGTATCCGTCGGCAGCGGGGAGGCGGAGCCTTGCGGCAGGTTGATCGGCACGCCCTGCTCGATCAACGGGAAGGTGATGATGAACGTGATCAGAAGGATGAACGTCAAGTCCATCAACGGGGTCAGGTTGATCTCGCTGAGCGGCTTCAGCGTTGTCAGCGGTACTCTGCGGCTCATCGGCGATCCTCCTTCTCAGGAAACATGGACGCGTTCCAGGTCGCCAACCAGCTCCTGCGCGAAGTTGTCCATCATCACGGTCAACTGCCGCACGCGGTCGCTGAGGATGTTGTAGCCGATCGAGGAAGGCAGCGCGACAATCAGGCCGACAACGGTGGTCATCAGCGCGCTGCCAATGCCGGGTGCCACTTCAGAAAGCAGCGCGGAACCGGAACCAGCCATGCTGCCGAACGTGGTCATCACGCCCATGACCGTGCCGAGCAAACCGAGGAAAGGCGCCACGTTGGCCGCGCTGGCCAGGTAGCCGACGCTGGACTCGAGCAGCAGAGCCTGGTCGGCCACCATGCGTTCCGCCGCGTTCTGCACCGAGCGGAGCTGGCGGTCGCTGAGCGGTATGTGCGAAAGGCCCTCGTCGGCGCGGAGGCTTCCCGCCTCGATCCCCTGCACATCGAGCACCGCTTCCAGTGCGGCACAGGCCTGATCGTAGACGGCTTGCAAAGGCGCCCGCGAGCTCTGCCCGCTTTGATCCAGGTAAAGTTCCGCCGGATGCTTCAACGTCCGGTAGCGGCGCAGCAGGGCAAGCGATTCATTGCGCGCGCGTATCAGGACGATCAGCTTCGAGATCATGATCGACCATGCGTAAATAGAGCCGCCGAAAAGCAGCAGACAGATCACGACTCCAGGCGTGTCCATTTCCATTATCATCGACTGCGCACTCGCCAACGGCATCGTCAACAGCATCTGCGTCATCATGATTCGCGCGCCTCCTCCAGCCGGCAGGGTCATTCCGCCCGCGGCCGTTCACTCACACAAAAAAGGCGACCGGCGTAACGCCGGCCGCCTTTATTCCTCGGTGCTTCTTACTTCTTTGCTGCGGCCTTCTTCGCGGGGGCCTTCTTAGCAACAGCCTTCTTCACAACGGCCTTCTTCGCCGGGGCCTTCGCGGCTACCGCCTTCTTCGCCGGGGCCTTCGCGGCAACGGCCTTCTTTGCTACTGCCTTCTTCGCCACGGTCTTCGTCGCTGTCTTCTTTGCTGCCATAATCAGCCTCTCCTCACTGTTCGCCGGGTACTCCGGCTCGTTTACGGCCGCTAAGCATATCCACTCTCGAAAGCCACCACAGCCTTGTTCGTCAATATGCCGCGTGCCACACACTCTGTGTGCAGTCACTGCACCAGCTGACGCGAACGTTAAACCGTTTTTTTTTCGGCGTCAATAGACTTCATTCATTTTTGTTCATTTTTTTATTTTTTCTCGCGATCGATTCATGTGTCGGCAAACGGATATACACGAACGTGCCGATTGACCTGCCGTGATTTTTATGGCTGACTCTCCGCATGACTATTGCCCTGTACTCAATGATGCTCGTCACTGCCGCCATGCTCGCCTATGCGTGGATCGCCTATCCATTGCTGTTGCTGGCGGGTCGGCGCGGCCGCGCGATAACGGGATCACCGGCAACGCACACACCGCCGCTGGTGCTGCTGCTGTCGGCGTTCAACGAGGCGGATGTGATCGCGGACCGCGTCGCGAACTTGATCGCGACGGACTATCCGGACGGCCTCCTGCGCGTGCTCATCGGGACCGACGGCTGCACGGACGATACCGCCGCGCGCGCGAGGAAAGCCGCTGCTGCAGCACCTTGGATCGAGGTTGTCGCATTCGAGCGCAATCGCGGCAAGGTCGCGGTGCTGCGTGATCTCGTCGCGTCCGCGCGCCGTCATGATGACTGCCCGCAGGGCACCTTGTTTGTCTTCACCGACGCCAACACCCGCTTCCGTCCGGATGCGCTGCGCCTGCTCGCGCGGCATTTCGACAACCCCGCCGTTGGCGGCGTGTGCGGTCGGCTGGTCTTCACCGGATCAGGCAGCGATGCGGAGCACACCTACTGGAACCTGGAGAACGTGCTCAAGGCGCGTGAGTCCGCTCTCGATTCCTGCCTCGGGGCCAACGGCGCCATCTACGCGCTGCGCCCCGTATGCTTCTGGCAGGAGATCCCGCCAAGCACGATCGTGGATGATTTCGTCATCGGCATGAAGGTGCGCGAGGCCGGCTTGCGCATGCTGTACGAGCCGGACGCCGTGGCCGAGGAGGATGTGCCGGCGGTGCGGGATGAATGGCGGAGGCGGGTCCGGATCGGCAGCGGCGACTACCAGGCGGCCCGGCTTTGCCGCGCCTGCCTGCATCCGCGCTACGGGCGTTTCGCCTGGTGCTTCTGGTCGCACAAGATCCTGCGCTGGTTCACACCGCACCTGGCGCTGGTCATGCTTGCCGCCGCGGTACTGTCATTAGCGTTCGGCCCGCGCCCCGCCGCATGCCCGCCTCTCGTGCTCGCCGCCCAGGCCGTCTGCACCGGCGGCCTGCTGCTGCTGGCGGCCGCTCTGGCCGGACGGCTTTCGCGTCGCCCGGCGTGGGGCGGGCCGGTGTGGCAGCTGTGCCGCGGCGTCGATCATTTCGTCACCATGCAGGCCGCCTTGCTTGCCGGATTCATACGCTACTGCCGCGGGAACCTTTCCGGTTCCTGGGCCCGTACCCCGCGGACATCGACATGATCTTCAAGCGCCCACGCCAACCCGTGAACCGCCGTGCGACGCGCCGCCGCCTTGCCGGCACGGCGGCGGTCGCGCTGGTCGCGGCGCTTGCGCTGCTGTGCGGTCCCGCCGCCGACTGGCTGCAGATGCGCGACTGCCAGGCGGATCCCACGCAGTCGTGGGACGCGGTCTATCTTGTCTGCGGCGCCCGCGCCCAGCAGCGCCGCATCCGCGCCCTGACCGCATGGGTTGCCCACGCGCCATCACCACCGGTGATCCTCGTCGGCCAGGATCCGCAGCAAAGCTTCTGGTCGCGCAAACACCAGCGCAACCTGACACGCACCGAATGGGGCATCGAGG
>JAIFLS010000186.1 GCA_020048935.1 bacterium
GCCCTGGGAGTCCGCCAGGGAAAAGGGCCGCTGTATCCGGGCCGGGCGACACAATGGGAGCCCGCGGTCGCGCAATCAGGGAACGTGATGGCATCTGAAGCCCGTCGCTTGCCGTCGCCCGTGATCCCGGGCGGATGCGGCCATGCCAGCTTTTCATCGCTGATGCCGCATGACGCATCGCCGCGATCGGAACCCGGCGCGCAGGATGTCGATGCCGTTGACCGCGACCCCGTCGCGGAGGCCGCACCGGTCTTGCCGGAGTCTTCGGATATCTTCGCCATCCGGGCCGGGGCCAAGACGGGAAATTGCTGGCATTCCATATTTGAAAGGATCGACTTCCAGGCCGCCGGTGGCGAAATCGATGCCGTGGTGGATGAAGCGCTGGGCCGTGGTGGATGAAGCGCTGGATCAGTACGGCATTTGCGGCTGGCCGGCAGCGGACCCGCGTGTGCAGCAGCGGCGGCAGGCGGTGAAGGCGATGGTGCAGCGTGTGCTGGCGGCCCCGCTGGCCGGCGGTTTCTGCCTGGGCGATGTACCTCTGCTGGCGCGGCGCTCGGAATTGCAATTCCATTTCACCCTCCGGCAGCATGGCGGGGTGCAGACGATGCGCGGCATCCACGACGCGCTTGATCGCCACTGGCTCGGGGAAGCCAGGGATGACGCCTTCCTGCGCCGACTTGCACAGGCAGGGAATGCGCTGCCGCTGGGCTTCATGACCGGCTACATGGATCTCGTGTTCCAGCATGGGGGGCGGTTTTACATAGTCGACTGGAAATCAAACCGGATCGGTGGCACTCCCGTCAGTTTTGATTCGTCCGGCCTGGCTGGCGAAATGGCGGTGCATGGGTATTATCTGCAATACCTGATCTATACCGTGGCACTGGATGCGTTCCTGCGTCAACGGCTGGTGGGTTATGATTACGAGCGGCACATGGGCGGCGTCTATTATGTGTTCCTGCGCGGGGTGGATGAGGCGGTGCCGGGACGCGGGGTATTCCATGAGCGGCCGGCCGCCAGCCTGATTGCCTCGCTGTCGCGTGTGCTGGCGGCAGGATGACGAGGGGAAACGCGTTTGCAAGTGGTTTTTGATTGACAGCGGGCACTTCGGAAGTCAAAGTGCCATCCCCGAGGCGACGAACGGCTGCCGGTGTCCGCTTGGCGGGCTGTTTAAGCGAAACCATATTTGCATTCGCATGAATGCCAGGGGGCGATTTAGACCATGACAAAACATCTTTTTGTGACGGGTGGAGTTGTGTCGTCGCTGGGCAAGGGACTGACTGCCGCCTCGGTGGCCCTGTTGCTCGAACGGCGGGGTTATCGCGTGAAGCTCCAGAAGCTGGACCCCTACCTGAATGTCGATCCGGGGACCATGTCGCCATATCAGCACGGCGAGGTCTACGTGACGGTCGATGGCGCGGAAACCGATCTGGACCTGGGACATTACGAGCGCTTCACGGGGGTTGATTGCACACGGGGGAGCAACTTCACGACCGGACGCATCTACAGCGATGTCATCACCCGCGAACGCGAGGGCGGCTATCTTGGCAAGACCGTGCAGGTGATCCCGCATATCACCGATGCGATCAAGGCGGCGATCCGGTCGATGGATGGTGACGACGTGGACTTCGTGATCACGGAGATCGGCGGCACGGCGGGCGATATCGAGTCGCTGCCGTTCCTGGAGGCGATCCGCCAGTTGCGGCAGGAGATCGGCAGGACGAACGGGCTGTTCCTGCATGTGACGCTGGTGCCATACATTGCTGCCGCTGGCGAGATGAAGACCAAGCCTTCGCAGCAGTCGGTCGGCATCCTGCGCTCCATCGGCATTATACCCGACATCCTGATTTGCCGCTGTGAACGCCCGCTGGAGCAGGAGCACAAGGACAAGCTGGCATTATTCTGCAACGTGGAGCGCCAGATGGTCATCGAGGAGCAGGATGTGGCCAACAGCATCTACGAGGTACCGCTGGCCCTGGCTGATCAGGATCTGGACGTGTACATCCTCGAACTGCTGCAGCTGCATGTCGGACGGCTGGACCTGCGCGACTGGCGAGCCATGGTGGACCGGTTGGTGAACCCAAAGTTCGGCACGGTCGAGGTTGCGGTGGTCGGCAAGTACATCAGCCTGCAGGATGCCTACAAGAGCATCTACGAATCGTTGACGCATGCCGGCGGCAGCAACGATGTCAAGGTGCGGGTGCGCCAGATCGAGTCCGAGGAGGTCGAGCGTGTTGGCGCGGAGGCTCTGCTGGCGGGTGTCGACGGGATACTGGTGCCGGGCGGGTTTGGTGACCGCGGGATCGAAGGCAAGATTGCCGCCGTGCGCTATGCGCGTGAGAACGGGATACCTTTCTTCGGTATCTGTCTTGGAATGCAGTGCGCGGTGATGGATTTCGGCCGGCAGGTCTGCGGGCTGGACAGCGCCAACAGCAGCGAGTTCAACGAGAAGACGCCGCATCCGGTGATTCACATGATGGCCTCGCAGCGCAATGTCTATCGCAAGGGTGGCACGATGCGGCTGGGTTCATATCCCTGTCGCCTGGAAGCCGGCACGGAGGCGGCAGCCTGCTACGGGGCAACGGAGATCAGCGAGCGGCACCGCCACCGCTACGAGTTCAACAATGCCTACCGCCAGCAGATGGAGGCCAAGGGGCTGGTGATTTCCGGCCTTTCGCCCGATGGCGAACTGGTCGAGGTGGTGGAATATCCGGCGCATCCATGGTTTGTCGCCTGCCAGTTCCACCCCGAGTTCCAGTCAACCCCCATGCGGTCGCACCCGCTGTTCCGCGGGTTTGTGGCGGCGGCCGTGAAACGGCGTGATCTGGTTAAATCGAACAAGAATGAGGGAGCATAATGCCGAAGCGGACCGACATACAGAAAATCATGATCATCGGCTCTGGGCCGATCGTGATCGGGCAGGGTTGCGAGTTTGACTATTCCGGGGTGCAGGCGTGCAAGTCGCTCAAGGAAGAGGGCTATGAGGTCGTGCTGGTGAACAGCAATCCGGCCACGATCATGACGGACCCCGAGTTTGCCGACCGCACCTATATCGAACCGCTGACGCGGGATGTGCTGACCTCGATCATCCGCCGCGAGCGGCCGGACGCGCTGCTGCCGACCCTCGGCGGGCAGACGGCACTCAACCTGGCGATGGAACTGGCGGCGGCCGGCGTGCTCGAACGTCACGGCGTGGAGATGCTCGGAGCCAATGCAGCGGTGATCCACAAGGCCGAGGACCGTCTCGCCTTCAAGGAGGCGATGATCAAGATCGGGCTGGATGTGCCGCGCAGTGTATCGGCCCATTCGATGAAGGAAGCCGAAGCGGCGCGCGAGGCGCTCGGTGACTTTCCGCTGGTGATCCGTCCCGGCTTCACACTTGGCGGTACCGGGGGCGGCATTGCCTACAACGCCGCTCAGTTTGCCGAGATCGTGCAGCGCGGGCTGTTCTACAGCCCCACGAGCGAGGTGCTGATCGAGGAGTCCGTGCTGGGCTGGAAGGAATTCGAGCTTGAGGTTATGCGCGACCGCAAGGACAATTGCGTGATCATCTGCTCGATCGAGAACATCGATCCGATGGGTGTGCATACGGGGGACAGCATCACCGTGGCTCCGGTCCAGACGCTTACCGACCGGGAATACCAGCGCATGCGCGATGCGGCGTTTGCCGTGATGCGCGAGATCGGCGTCGAGACGGGCGGCTCGAATGTCCAGTTCGCCATCAATCCCGATGACGGACGGATGGTCGTGATCGAGATGAACCCGCGGGTATCGCGTTCATCGGCCCTCGCCTCCAAGGCCACGGGATTCCCGATTGCCAAGATTGCCGCCAAGCTGGCCGTGGGATACACGCTCGACGAGATCCGCAACGACATCACACAGGAGACGCCAGCCTGCTTCGAGCCGACGCTGGACTACGTGGTGACCAAGGTGCCGCGGTTCGCCTTCGAGAAATTCACGGCGGCGGACGATACCCTCGGCACGCAGATGAAGTCTGTCGGTGAGGCCATGAGCATCGGCAAGACCTTCAAGCAGTCCTTCCAGAAGGCGATGCGCTCGCTGGAAACGGGGCGCGCGGGCTACGGGGCGGACGGCAAGGACGGCCCCTGGGAACGGCATAGCGATACCGATCTCGAGGATCTGCTGCGGCGCCCGAATGCCGGCCGGGTATTCGCCGTGCGCGCCGCGTTCAAGCGTGGCTGGTCAGTGGAGAAGGTCTACGCGATGACGAAGATCGACCGCTGGTTCCTGCGGCACTTCGAGGAACTGGTCGCCTACGAGGATGAAATCCGCGGGGCAGGGTCGCTGGAAGCACTGGCGGCGGATCGTCCTCTGTTCGAGCAGGCCAAGGCGTTCGGTTATTCCGACCGGCAGATCGCCTACCTGCTCAAGACCAAGGAGGATGCCGTCCGCGCGGCGCGCGAGCAGGTGGGGCTGCTGCCGGTGTACGGGCTGGTCGATACCTGCGCTGCCGAGTTCAAGGCGTTTACACCCTATTTCTACTCGACCTATGGTGACGTCAACGAGAGCCGGCCCAGTGATCGCAAGAAGATCATGATCCTGGGTGGCGGGCCGAACCGGATCGGACAGGGGATCGAATTCGACTACTGCTGCGTGCATGCGTCCTTCGCCCTGCGCGAGGCCGGTTTCGAGACAATCATGGTCAACAGCAATCCCGAGACCGTCAGTACCGATTACGACACCAGCGACCGGCTGTACTTCGAGCCGCTGACGCTGGAGGATGTCCTGCACATCTACCGCAACGAGGGGTGCTACGGGGTGATCGTGCAGTTCGGTGGCCAGACCCCGCTGAACCTGGCGGCGGCACTGGAGAAGAACGGCGTCAATATCATCGGGACGAAACCGAAGGATATCGAGGCGGCCGAGGACCGCAAGTTCTTCCAGGAACTGGTGACGCGCCTTGGCATACGGCAGCCGGAGAATGGTTTGGCGACCAGCATCGAGGAGGCCGAGGTCATCGCGGCCCGGCTCGGGTTCCCGGTGCTGATGCGTCCCTCGTTCGTGCTGGGTGGACGGGCGATGGTCATCGTCTATGACGTCGAGATGCTGCGCAAGTACATGACCGAGGCGGTGGATGTCTCCGAGGACCGTCCGGTCCTGATCGATCATTACCTCGAAGATGCGGTCGAGGTGGATGTGGACTGCATCAGTGATGGCGAGACCTCGGTGATCGGCTCGATCATGGAACACGTGGAACTGGCTGGTATTCATTCGGGTGACAGTGCCTGCACGATCCCGGCACCGACGTTGAGCGAGAGCGTGAAGGAGACCATACGCCAGCATACGTTCGCCTTTGCCAAGGCACTTAACGTATGCGGCTTGATGAATGTTCAATACGCTATCCATCAGGATACCGTCTACGTGCTCGAGGTCAATCCGCGCGCCTCGCGGACGGTGCCGTTCGTCAGCAAGGCCATCGGTGTGCCGCTGGCCAAGTTGGCGGCACTGGCGATGACGGGTTTCAAGCTGAAGGACCTCGGGTTCACCAAGGAGGTCACGCCGAAGCATTTTTCGGTCAAGGAAGCGGTATTCCCGTTTTCAAGGTTCCCCGGTATCGATGTTATCCTGAGTCCGGAAATGAAGTCGACCGGCGAGGTGATGGGGATTGATCGTACCGGCGGCATGGCATTCCTCAAGAGCCAGGTGGCCTCCGGCAACCGGCTGCCCGCTTCCGGGCCGATCTTTGTCAGCGTCCGTGACCACGACAAGGAGGAGTTGCAGGAACTGGCCCCTCGGCTGGCGGCGTTGGGCTACAAGCTCTACGCAACGCTGGGCACAAGCACGTCGCTGCGCAACCGGGGCATTGCCAGCCGGGCGCTTTTCCGGATTGCGGATGGACGTCCGAACGTGATCGACATGATCGAGGGCAAGGAAGTCGGCTGGATCATCAACACCCCGGCCAGCGGTCCGGCACCGCGCATCGACGAGATCAAGATGCGGGCTCACGCGGTGATCCGCGGGATCCCGATCACGACCACGATCGACGGCCTGCGTGCGGCGATCAACGGGCTGGAGGCGTTGAGGAAAAACCAGGAGATCGATGTGTGCAGCATCCAGGAATATCACCGCAACCTGCCGAAAGTGAACCTGCCGAAAGTGGCCGGCTAATGCTTTTTCCCGAATACGATCCGGTTTTCCGTGCCGTTTAGCAGACGGCGGATGTTGGCCTTGTGCCGCCAGATGACCAGGAGTCCGAGCACGACGAGCACAGCCGGAACAAGCATGCCCTCCTGGCGGTAAAGGAAAAAGCCAGCCACGGGCACGACGACGGCCGCCGTGATCGAACCCAGCGACACGAAGCGGCTGATGCCGAACACGACAGCGAAGGTGCCCAGGCCGATCAGCAGGGCTTGCGGGGCGATCCCGATCAAAACCCCGGCCGAGGTGGCGACACCCTTGCCTCCCTTGAACCGCAGGTATATCGGGAAGTTGTGGCCGAGTATGGCCGCGCAGCCGCAGGCGATCTTCAGCCAGGCAGGGGTGTCCGCAAGTAGCGCCAGCTCATGCAGGAGCCAGGGAAAGCCAGCCGCCGGAATGTACCCCTTGAGCGCATCGAGCAGCAATGCCAGGATTCCCCAGCCCTTGCCGACCGAGCGCAGGACATTGGTGGCCCCGATATTGCAGCTCCCGACCTGGCGGATGTCGATGCCGCGCATCCGTCCGATCAGCAGGCCGAACGGGATGGAGCCGAGGAGGTAGGCAACAATGATGGCGGCGGCGGCTGAGATCCAGGCGGTCGTGGTCATGATGTCCTTTCAAGAAGGCGTTTGGCAAGGGCGCGCAAGGGGGCGGCCGCGTCACCGAATGGACGGAGGGCGTCCATGGCTTCCGTCGTCAGTGTGGTGGCGTACGCCCTGGCCCGTTCCGCGCCCATGATGTGAACGCAGGAGAAGCTGTGATCGTCGGGGTTGTCCGCATCGAGCAGGTCGTCAACCATCTGGAAGGCGAGCCCGCAGGCGCGTCCGAACGCACTCAGCGCGGCTAGAGACTCCGCGTTCGCCCGGGCGGTCAGCGCCCCCATTTCGACCGCCGCGCGGAAGAGGTCGGCCGTCTTGTGCTCGTGGATGAAGCGCATGGTGGCTTCATCTGCCTGTTGCGCGGTGGCGGCCAGGTCGGCGACCTGGCCGCCGACGACGCCGCGGCTGCCGGCGGCGGTGGCGAGCACGCGCACAATCGCGGCGGGCGCGGTAGACGAGGCGGCAGCGGTCTCGAAGGCGAGCGTCAGCAGGGCATCGCCCGCCAGCAGGGCATTGGCTTCACCAAAGGCCTTGTGGCAGCTCGGGCGGCCGCGCCTGAAATCGTCGTCGTCCATGCAGGGCAGGTCGTCGTGGATGAGCGTGTAGGTGTGCAGCAATTCAATGGCCGCCGCCGCCGGCAGCGCTGCCTGCCGGCTCCCTCCCAGGCATTCTGCTGCCGCGAAGGTCAAGGCAGGACGGATGCGTTTTCCCCCCGCGAAGACACTGTAGCGCATGGCTTCATGCAGGACGGCAGGTGATTCGTCTGCCGTCGGCAGCACCCGTTCCAGCTCTCCCTCCACGACCTGGCGGCAGTCAGTCAGGTAGGAATCAATAGTCCACGCCATGACGTCACTTGGCAAAGACAGTCATGCCCTTCTCGATGCCGTTGCCGGAAAGGATCTTGCAAGTGGTGATCTTCTCCTTCACCTCGGTCGACTCCAGCTCGGCAATGGCCGTCATCTCGCTATCGAGCACTTCGCCGGTGTCCGGATCGACTATCTCCTCGACGCTGCCGACCTTGAATTGCATCCCCGTCGTCACGCCTTCGCGGGAGCCGCGGTTGATGATAACACGGTCGCTCTTGGCCAGGACCACGGAGGCTTCCCACGGGATCTTCTCGAGTTGCCCGATCAGGAACGTGACCGCCTCGGAGACGGCAGCCTCGCAGGCTTTGCCGATGTTGTCATTGGTGAATCCACCCAGATTGCCGGTCAGGCCACCGAGATCCGAGCCGGAGTAGCCGATTCCGACCCCGCGCTTGCCGCTCTTGCCTTGAACATTCTTCGAGGCCACGACTTGTCCCGTCTCCGAGTCAACCAGGTAAATCGTGATATTGACCTCGGCACTGGCCTTGCTGCCGCCCACTTGGATTCCCTTAAAACCGAGCCCGCCCTCGCCGCCGGCGGTTTCCTGCGCATGAGTAATGGAGCCGCGAACCAGCAACTGAGCGGGTGTCATGCGTCCGGTCTTCGGTGCCTTCTTGCCGCCGGCGGCCCGACCGCTGGCTGCGAAATCCTGTTCCTCCATCGCGGCCCCGCGCATCTCGGAATCGCCAAGCACGATGAACTTGCCGGTCTGGTTCAGGACATCGGTCATGATCGTGGTGAAACCGTCGCCCAGATCCCATTTGCCGTTCCAGCCTGCTTCGTTCGCGAACTTGGTGACGCTGATGGTATAGCGTAATCCGCCTTCCTCGGCAGGCAGGTTCACGGGGGCCAGGCAGGCAATCGCGATTGCGGCTGTGGTCAGGTGCAGTAGATGTTTCATCGGTGTGCCTCCAGTGTTTGATGGTCGACTGTTTAACAAGAACTGCTCATTTCTAGCAGCAGGGACCCATCGCCGTCAATGATTTATGCAAGGTTATCGCGTGTCATGCGCTTCTCAAGGGGGGTGTGTTGTTTGCAATAATGAGAATGGTGGCTTGGTTTCACGAAAAATAGATGGGTGAGAATCTGACTTCGCCAGTTTAGCTCTCATGTTCAGCGGATTGCGAGGACGCTCGCCCTCCACCCGTGCGGGCAACGCTTGATTGGCGCATGGGGAGAGCCCTACGGAGCAGAGGTCTTGCAACGCAGCAGCTCAGCGAGGGCGGTTTTACCTGTCTTTCGCAAGGTTACGGCAGCCGAAGATGTGTCCCTTCCTTCGGCAGCCGGTCGGTATTTTTCCCAGTGATGTCGTGTTGGAATAGAAAATGCTTGTAATCAGTTTATGAAAACGAAACGCAACCGGTTGAATCGGGTGGGCATGACGCTGGTTGAGGTCATGGTCGCTACAGTTGTCTTTGCCGTGGGCTTTTCGGGGATCATGGGGACGGCAACGTATGTGTCGAGGCTGGTGCGGACGGCGCGCGAGGAGACTCGAGCGGTGACGGCGGCACAGCATGTCCTTGAGATCATCAAGACGTATTCCTGGATCCGCCTGTCGCTGATGGAGGGAGAATCCGTTTTCGATATCAGCGGCAACAGTGTATTCGCATCGCTGGATCAACCCTCGTGCAAAGTGCTGGTCATGACGGTGCCGGGTGAGACAGGCCGCATGCGGCTGATTTCGGCAAAGGTGATATGGCGGCAGTTGAATGGTAAGTATGCGGAACGGGAACTGGCGTCGTTTGTGGCACGCAAGAAACGGCTGCGATAGTTCTTAGGAGGGGTGGTCATGAAAATGCTAGAACGGAATGCGCGCACGGCGCGCGGATTCACGCTGGTCGAGGTGCTAGTCGCGTCCGCGTTGCTTTCGGTATGCATGGCTATGGCCATGGCAGGCTTCTCGCGGGTGATCAACACGACGATGGCGTCAGTCAAATGCGCCGTCATGCATCAGGAGTTGCGCAGCAGCATGTCACGGATGACCCGTGATGTCATGGAGGCCGATACGGTTTACGACTATGGCAGCGGATCATACTTGATCTTGAAGAAACCGACGGCAACGGGCGAGATTTACGTCTTCTACCTGATATCCAACAAGAAACTCTACCGATTCCAATCGGGTATGAGCGGGTCGCAGATCCTGGGTGATAATATTGAATCACTGGGAGTCGTTTTTTTCAATCTGGCCGGTAACCCCGTGGCGGCGGTGGCTGAGGCGCTGCTGGTCAATGTGAAGGTGGGCGGCAAGATCGACAGCCGTGGCAAAGTCTACACGGACGCGGTCGAGACTCGAGTCCGGTTGCGAAACAAGCAGGTATAACCTATGAAATTCGAGCTTACGAAGCGACTATGTTCAGGGCAGGCGTTGCTATCGGCGGCGATCCTGGTATTCGTCGGGACCGCCATCACGGCAGGGACGATTATCTATGTGGCGCATGAGCACCGCATGTCGAAGCATTCCTCCGCGTGGGTGGATTCCCTGCATACGGCCGAGGCTGGCGTGGAGGCCGCAGTGAACGAGTACTACAAGGTCGTGTCGGGTGTGACGCCCTGGATCGGGTGGTCGAATGTAAATGTTTCAGGCAGCATCAAGATGCTTCCCGACGTGGCGTTGTCCTCGCCATTGGCGTCCTCCAGCACGGATAGACGCTACTCGGTGATCGTGGATCTGGATACTTACATGGTGACGGCCACCGGTACCGTGTCTCTGAGCCGTTTCACGAACGATGTCCGGCGTGCCGTGCGGGTGGAACTGGCTCCAGACTATTCCTCGCCGTTCGCGGCGGCGATGCTGGCGAAGAGCTATGTGAAGCATGGTGGTAACGCCTCCGTGGACTCGTTCGACTCCAGTGATCCGATCAAGTCCACCGGCGGGCAGTATGATCCGGTCAAGCGTCAGCTGAATGGCGATATCGTCACGATCTGTTCTGACCCGGAGGCGGCCATCTTCGCGACGGGAAGCGGCACTCTCTATGGCGACCTGGTCGCCGGGATCGGCGGCGGGGTGAAGATCGGCGGCAGTTACACGAACCTGGGCGCTGTCGGGTCCGGCGCGGACACGGATATCTCGGATGTGATCGTCCCGATGGACAAGACGCTGACGCATCCGGCGATCAAGATGGTGGGTAATGCTGTCGAGACCATCGTGGTTGCTGGCAATCGGGATATGTCCGTCAGTTATATCAAGGCCACCGGTGGAGCGTTGACGGTCACCGGCACGGGTACGCTGCGGCTTTATATCGAGGGGGAATTTTCGATTTCCGGTAGTGCCACGATGCACATTACCCCCTCGCCCGCAGGGGCACCCCTGAAGGTCGAGATCTACGCCAACGGGGATGTTCTGCTGAACAGTTGCGTCAACCAGACCGGCAACGCGGCCAATCTGGGGATCTACGGGACACCGAATGCCAAGTCGGTGAAATACACGGGCGATTCGCATTTTACTGGGTTCATGTATGTGCCGTATGCGGCGTTTTCGTTTACCGGTCAGGGCGATTTCATAGGGGCGGTGGTGGCCGGTACGATCGATGTGACCGGTACCGGAGACTTTCACTACGACGAGGCTCTGGCCAAGATGAAACTCCCGTTCCTACTAGGCTATCGCATCAAAAGCTGGCTCGAGATTCCCTGAGTGGGCTGCTTTCCCGAAAAGAACGATTGAAATAACGGCGGCGGGCTTCTATAGTCTCCCCTTTGTTGCGGTCTTGGTTTTTGAAGGTTTCAGGGGGACTTGCGATGGTTTTGACGTTTGGCGAGGTGATGTTGCGGCTTTCGACGCCGGATCGGTTGCGTCTGGCACAGTGCCTGCCGGGGCCGCTGGTGGCGGGATTCGGCGGTGGTGAGGCGAACGTGGCGGTATCGCTGGCTAATATGGG
This sequence comes from bacterium, assembly GCA_020048935.1. Classification (GTDB taxonomy): domain Bacteria; phylum Verrucomicrobiota; class Kiritimatiellia; order UBA8416; family UBA8416; genus UBA8416. The sequence goes on from JAIFLS010000186.1 coordinate 11,497, forward strand.
TGACGACGTTACCTTCATGTCGGCCCTGCCCGATGGCCCGGTCACGTCCGCTTTCCTGGCGGAGATGCGCCGATACGGCGTGGATACGTCGCGTCTGAAGGTTGGCGGCGAGGGGCGGTTCGGGATCTACTTCCTTGAAACCGGCTCGAATGCCCGTCCATCGGTCGTTGCCTACGACCGTGCCGGATCGAGTATCGCGCTGGCATCTGCCGATACCTACGATTTCGAG